>NZ_CAPG01000090.1:0-66908 GCF_000321185.1 Bacillus sp. AP8 | reverse complement strand
AGGTTAGTTGAACAAGAGAATGAATAGTCACAACAAAAAAATTCAGAAAAAAATAAGCCGGGAGCTACCCTGCTTATCTCAAAACAAATGTTTACGTATTTTATTGTTTTCTGGGTCTTTTAACAAGTTCGCCGCCACAGTTAGGGCATATTGCATTCATCTCTTCTGTACATAGTTTGCAAAATGTACATTCGTGTACACAAATATAAGCAGTTGAGTTTTCACTTAATAATGAATTGCAGCTTTCACATTTTTTTCTCATTTCCAATGCCATCTAAGATATTCTCCTCGTCTTCCAATTGTCATAAGAGAAATATAACTGGAAGCATATTTTTGCCGTTTTGGTAAAGATATGCTTCAACAAAATGATAATTGATAAGGTGTAGAGTTATTATAGTCCAAAAATCCTTTTATAATTTTGGTGCAGTTTGGATATATTCATTTGGCTTTTAGCGTTGGTAGTAAACAAAAAGTAGATGAATTAACTCAACAGTTGAAAGAAGATGGTTATATCGTCTTGAGCGGGCCAAGGACAACAGGTGATGGTTATTATGAAAGCTGTGTTCTTGATGCTGAAAACAACCAAATTGAAATTGTGGAGTAATAAGTGCGCTATTAGACTGATTTTATCAATGAAAAACTCGGTATTCTTAAAAAGGAGACCGAGTTTTTTACTTGTATAGTTAATTCGTTTTATTGTAGTACTTCTTTTTTTATTGCAGTTAAGAGAAAGGTAGATTGGTATTCTATTAAAAATTGGTATATTTTGTATTATAATGAAAAAGATGATTTATTATTGCTATTCTAATATGTGGAATATTGAGGACGTACCAAGCAAAGGCGAATTGTTATAGAAATAAAGATATATCAACATCATTTTTTAGGAAATGTAATGATGTTGTAGGGAAAGTGAGGATAAGTTATTGAAATCTTGGAAGCATCCGATGCTTTTAATATCTGGGTTAGGTATCTCCTATTTAGGTAATTGGATTTATTTAATAGCTTTAAATATTTCAATCCTAGATTTAACTGGATCTGCTGCAGCTGTTGCTGGTCTTTATGTTATTCGGCCTATTGCTATGTTAATGACAAATTTTTGGGCAGGAAGTATTATTGACCGAGTGAGCAAAAGAAAATTAATGATATTTATTGATGTTATAAGAGGTGTTTTGGTATTTGTTATTCCGTTTATGGACTCACTACTCTATATCTATCTTCTCCTTCTCATTATTAATATGGTAGGAACTTTCTTTGGACCAAGTTCATCTGTTTATATAACCAAATTGGTGCCTATTGAAAATCGTAAAAGGTTTAATTCGATTATGAGTATAACAAATTCAGGAGCTTTTCTACTTGGACCTGCCATATCGGGAATTCTTATTATGTTTGTAGGAACAGATTTGTGCATTATTATCAATTCGTTATCTTTTCTTATATGTGGATTTCTTATTTATTTTCTTCCTGAATTTGAAGAACAGGTTAATAAGAAGGGATCGTTACAATGGAAAACTTTTATTCACGATTGGCTGTTAGTAAAAGCATTTGTTATAAAAATGAAGTATTTTTTTATAGTTTATTTATTATTTCAAGTAATACTTTTAATAGGATTTGCATTAGATTCGCAAGAGGTTACTTTCATAAAGCAGCATTTACAATTAATAGATAGAGATTACGGTTTTATCGTAAGTATAGCGGGTATTGGAGCATTAATCGGAGGGTTTATATCGGCTATTATTGCTAAAAAAGTGAAGCTTAATCTTTATTTAGGTGCGGGAATGTTATTAGCTTCTGTAGGATACGTTTTATTTTATTCTTCTTTTAATTTTCTTACAGCAACAATTGCCTTTGTATTTTTGGGATTTTTTATGGCGTTTGCAAATGCGGGATATGCTACCTTTTTTCAAAATAATGTACCAGTTGAAATTATGGGGAGGTTTGGGAGTCTAACAGATTTGCTTCAAGGAATGGTTCAAATAGTATTGACTCTTATTTTAGGATTTATTGTGGAATGGTTCCCACTACAAATTATGTGCTTACTTTTTTCATTTATTGGTTTAATACTTGCTTTGCTTCTTTTTATTACTGTTCTATTACCTTCTAAAGCAAAATATTTTGAAGAAT
This sequence comes from Bacillus sp. AP8, assembly GCF_000321185.1. NCBI lineage: Bacteria > Bacillati > Bacillota > Bacilli > Caryophanales > Bacillaceae > Bacillus > Bacillus sp. AP8. The sequence goes on along the minus strand of NZ_CAPG01000090.1, from coordinate 64,787 downwards.
GATAATCAATACATGAAGTATATTGAATCCTAGAAATAGGTTATTGGAAACGAGAGTTGTTTGGTGAATCTAAGGATTTTTGTATGTGACGTAAAAGGATACTTCGTGTTGCTATTGTTATATAGAGAACTTGTAATGTTGCAAGAATTTTGTGTATTCTTTTCTAAAGTGATAGATCATTTGTAATAACTTAAAATAATGTATTGAAGTTGCCATATCTCTTAATCTATTCTAAATATAGTCTTTAAATTTGCATACTTTAAACTTTGTAACTATAATAGTTACAGAAGGTGGTGGATGAAGTGGTTAATACCCGATTAGCAATCGGTATACACATTTTGTCGGTAGTCGCTTTATCGAATGATGCTGAGAAGCTTAATTCAGAATGGATTGCAAGTAGTATTCAAACGAATCCAGTTGTCGTTCGTCGTATGATCAGTGCTTTAAAAAAGGCTGGTTTATTAAGAGCTGTTCATGGTAATCGAGGCCTTGCGTTGAATAAATCGCCAGAAGATATTTCATTTTTGGACATTTTGCGTGCAGTAGATCCGAAAAATACTCTTTTTTCAGTGCATCAAAATACGAATATGAATTGCATCGTTGGTCGACAAATCGAATCGACTCTTGGAACTATGTTTCAACACATTCAACAAAATACAGAAAACGATTTAGCGAAACAATCGCTTAAACAAGTGTTAAACCAGTTTAAATCATAACTGGTTTTCATTTCACCACTACTGTAACAATTATTATTACAAATTTATAGGGGGAATGCAAAATGAAAATAGCAATCATTGGTGCAACAGGCAAAGCAGGTTCGAAAATTTTAAACGAGGTACTTGCACGTGGTTTAGACGTCACTGCTATCGTACGTACAGCATCCAAACTAACTCAAGATATATCAGTCATTGAAAAAGACGTTTTATCATTAACGAAAGAAGATGTTGCAGCATTTGATGTAGTTGTTAATGCTTTTGGTGCACCTTTTGGACAAGAGGGGCAGCATGTTGTGGCTGGTAAGCACTTAATTGATATTTTAGCAGGTACATCTACTCGTTTAATCGTAGTGGGAGGGGCAGGAAGCTTATTTGTAGATGAAGCACAAACAACTCGTCTGGTAGACACACCAGATTTCCCAGAAGTGTTCGTGCCAACAGCGAAAAATCAATTCCAAAACTTATTGGATTTACAAGCATCCAACATTACTTGGACGTTCATTAGTCCATCCGCATTTTTCGATCCAGAAGGTGGACGTACAGGTCATTACACGATCGGCCAAGATCAGTTATTAATCAATAATACAGGTGAGAGCTATATTAGCTATGCTGACTATGCTATTGCTTTGGTTGATGAAATAGAAAAGTCAGTCCATATTAATAAACGTTTTACTGTTGTAGCAGAAAAGGCATGATTAGAATCATGTTTTTCTTGTTAAAAACTAGGATAAGAAAAAGAAAAAGACGAGTTTCTTCTATTATATTTTGATCTTTGTAGAATAAACATAGAAAAACAGTGAGAGAATCATGAGGCTAGAGCTATTTACTAGTACTTGTTAAATCATTTTTACGTGCTCTATCATCATTAAGAAAACAGCTAACTTAACGAATGTAAAAATTTTTTACTAGTAAAAATATTTAATAATAACAAATAATAAGTGTCTAATTCTATAGAGAAAACACCTTCTTTTAATATGTTGAAAGCAAAGTATTAATGCTAAAACCATTATTTTTCAAAAGATATCTTCCAATAATCAGAGAAGGTACTCATCATCTCTTGAAATTATGAAAATGAGTTGAATCGCGCATAATAAAGCAAGTAGTTATGTAAATGATCATTGAATTTCATTGTTTTTTGTCAAATCAATTTTACATCCTTTGTAAAATTGATGATAACGGTAGAAAATTGGATGTAAAAATTTTTTACTAGTAAAAATAATTAACATAATCTTTTAAAAAAGGCTGTTTGATAAAAGAAAAACGAGCTTAATAATCCTAAGCTCGTTTTTAATTCATTGTTTATTTTTATTTCCTCAAGTAAATTATTTGAGGAAATTTTTTTTGAAAACTTAGGTTAATCATTTATAAACATGTTCAGTATTTCACATAAAAACGCTTTGTTTTGTTAAAAATTTTTTACGTGGTTGTGATGAGATGTTGATAAAACGCTTACATATGTCTGACAAAAAATTTTTACTTGTTAAAAATATAAAACATAGCAATCTCCAAATGGTTCCCATTTCAAAAGAAAAAGTTAAATTTATGTATGAATTTTAAAAGTTGGCATGGTTTTTGCAGTATATATTAGCAAAGGGAAATGATAGTTTTATTGCTGTTTTGTCAGTATGTTTAATCAGTACAGCTTTAAAAATTGATATTTTTTATATAAAAGTATCTTTTGGCACAGTACTTGCATTATATATAGCTGACAAAGGGAAATTATATTTTTATTTTACTTATCATATGTCAAAGCAAATAAATAAAGGCTTTTAGCTTTATGAATGTGATTTTTTAAACAAAAGCACATTACGTGGCACAGTACTTGCAATATATGATTGGCAAAGGGAAATCAGATTTTTGTTTTACTTGATGTCAATGTATATAACTGAGGCTTAACTTTATAAATTGTGAAATATTTCACAAGATAGTGGCATAGTACTTGCATTATATGTTTTTGACAAAAAGAGAAACTGTTTTTATGTTCAATTCATCACAAGGGGTTATTCATCTGAAGGAGGTAGAAAATTAGAGAAGAATTTTGCAGCAAGTTCTATATCGATTATTAGCGTGTATAACGTTTCATGAATAAGAATACCAAGTGTTCAACCAAATTCACTAAACGTTTTCACGTCCAATATGAAAAACTCTATCTGTTAGAATTCTTAAAAATGATCGACCAATTCAGGACTCGTAAATAAGGAAAGGGAAGGAAGTCGAATTATATTGGAAAACAAGAAAATGAAACTCGACCATGTACTCTTTTGGCCACCATTAATACTAATCGCTATTGTTTGTGGATTTATTATTAGTGATGTTGACAGAGCCAATGAGATCTCAAATAAGGCTCTTGCTTGGACAACTGACAAACTCGGTTGGGCTTTTGAATGGTACGTTATTATACTTTTCATTATTGCTATGTTCCTTATCTTCGGTAAGTATAGCAATAAAAAATTAGGAGATAGCAAACCGGAATTTAAAACTAGTACTTGGCTAGGAATGATGTTTACTTCCACTTCAAGTGCGACGCTGATTTATTGGGCAACAATTGAATGGTATTACTATATGGAAGCTCCACCACATGGTGCTGAACCATTTTCGCTACAAGCAGCAAACTGGGCTTCTGCGTATGGTATGTATCACTGGGGATTAATTCCATGTGCTATGTACGTTGTAATTGGGGTAGCAATGGGTTATAGCTTCTTCGTTAAGAAGAGAGATGTTGTTAGACCAAGTGCTGTGTGTGGGGTTCTAGGAAAAAGAAAAGAAGGTTGGTTAGGTAAGCTAATCGATATTCTTTATATTATCGGTATGGTCGCTGGGGTAGGTACATCTTTAGGATTAGGTACTCCTCTTGTTGCAGAACTTATATCTAAGATTTTTGGAGTCGAACATACATTATCACTTGATGGTTATATACTAATCGCTTGGATTATTCTATTCTCAATCTCAGTTTACTTTGGAATTCAAAAAGGGATTAAAATCCTTAGTGACATAAGAGTATGGCTAACATTTGTTGTTCTTATATTTGTTGCTGTATTTGGACCAACATCATATATCTTAAACGGATTTACTGATGCTTTGGGAACAATGTTACAAAATATTATTAGAATGACTTTCTATACAGATACTTATGGTGGATCTGGATTCCCTCAAGCTTGGACAATATTCTATTGGGCATGGTTCTTAAACTGTGTTATCTCGTATGCAATTTATCTTGCACGTATTTCAAAAGGAAGAACAGTTCGCCAATTCTGTTTAGCAGTATTAGGTTCTATCGTTATCGGACAAACAGTATTCTTCGCGGTATTCACTAACTTTGCAATGAATACACATTATGAAGGAATCATAAATATAGGTCAAATTATGGAACAATCTGGTCCAGCGCGTGCGATTGTTGAAATTTGGGGTACTTTACCTTTAGCTAGCATCGTTTTACCTATTTTCTTAATTTATGCTTTCATCTCAACTGCAACTTTCATTAACGGTGTTGCTTATACGTTGGCGATGGTTACAACTAAAAACATTACAGAAAATGATGAGCCTTCAAGATTGAACCGTGTTGTATGGGCTTTAATCCTTGGCTCATTAGCAATCTGTCTTCTAATGTTAGGTGGATTGAAACCTTTACAAACAGCTTCCGTATTAGGTGGTTTACCGATGATGATTGTTTGTATTATCATTCCAATTTCGTTCTTTAGAGAAGTTAAACAAGACAATTGGGCAATGGATTACAATACAGCGAAAGCAAAAGAAGCAAAGAAAAATAAATAGAATGTGAGTATGAAAGTATCATATTTTATATAGCACCGCATGTGATGATATTCACAGTGTGAGAAAAGGAGTGTTATTGACACTCATGTTTTAAAGGCAGCCTACCTAAATCAGGAGGCTGACCAATAAAGATTGTTCGTATGTTATTCAGAGTAATAGGGTGTAGTGGGATTAAGGATAAATGTTTCAAACCATGTGATTGTATGTACAACACGTGAGTGTAAAAAAAGATAATAACCTGGTTGTTGGCACTTAATGTGTCTACTCGCCAAAGTGTAATCAATGTAGGAGGGTGTTCGTTATTTTTTCCCAACATTTTAATAACATTTAGCATTCCGAAAATTACGATACTACATGATTAATAGATTCATAAATGTTGAAGGGTCTTAAGATGAAGATGCTGCTTAATCGCAGTGTTCCAATACTAATTAAGTAGAGGGACATTGAACTAGCATTCAATAAATATTTGGAGGGTACAATAATGGATTTTAGACTTAATGATGAGCAAGAGTTATTAGTTAAAGGAATTCGTGAGTTAATGGCTCGTGAAAACTGGGATGCATACTTTGAAGAGTGTGATAAAAATAGCAAATATCCAGAAAGATTCGTAAAAGAATTAGCTGATCTAGGTATCGATAGCATTATGTTACCTGAAGAACATGGTGGATTTGATGCAGGATTAGTAACTTTAGCAGCTGCTTGGGAGGAACTAGGACGCTTAGGTGCACCTACATATGTTTTATATCAAATCCCAGGATTTACAACAATTTTACGTGAAGGTACTGAAGAGCAAATTGAGAAAATCATGGCTTTACATGGTACTGGTAAGCAAATGTGGAACTCAGCAATTACTGAACCAGGAGCTGGATCAGATGTAGGAAGTCTTCAAACTACTTACACTCGTAAAGATGGAAAAGTGTATCTGAATGGTCACAAAACATTCATCACAAGTGGAGCTGGCGTACCTTACTTAGTCGTAATGGCAAGAGACTCTGAAAACTACGATACATTCACTGAATGGTTTGTAGATATGACTTTACCAGGTATCAAAATTGAAAAACTAGAAAAATTAGGTTTACGCATGGATAGCTGCTGTGAAATCTATTTTGATAACGTTGAATTAGAAGAAAAAGATATGTTCGGTAAAGAAGGTAATGGTTTTAACCGTGTTAAAGAAGAATTTGACTTCGAACGCTTCTTAGTAGGTGCTACTAACTATGCTACTGCTTATTGTGCCCTTGAAGATGCTGCTAAATACGCAAATCAACGTGTACAATTCGGTGAAGCAATTGGACGCTTCCAATTAATCCAAGAGAAGTTCTGTAACATGCAAATTAAAGTGACAAACATGCGCAATATGATCTATGAAGCTGCATGGAAATATGATAACGGTTTAATGACATCAGGCGATGCTGCAATGTGTAAATACTATTGTGCGAATGCTGCTTTTGAAGTAGTAGACGATGCAATGCAAGTTCTTGGTGGTGTAGCTATCGCAGGAGATCACCGTATCGCTCGCTTCTGGCGTGACCTTCGTGTAGACCGCGTATCTGGTGGATCTGACGAAATGCAAATCCTAACTGCAGGTAGAGCAGTTCTTAAACAATACCGTTAATTCAACTATTTTTCAAAGTGTAATAGATTGGATTTTTTACATATAGAGAGGAGGAGTTTTTGATGGCAAATGCAACAACTATGCCAGCATTTGGTAACTTGCAAGGAGTAAAGGTTGTATATTCAGCTATGGAAATTGCAGCTCCAGTAGCGGCACAGCTATTAGCAGAATGGGGAGCAGATGTTACTTGGATTGAAAACACATATAATGGTGATTCAATGCGAGATACAACATATGTAAAAGAATTAGAGCGTCGCAACCAACGAAGTATCCAATTGAATGTTTTTTCTGAAGAAGGTCGCGAAGTACTTTTTAACCTAGTTAAAGATGCAGATATCTTTATCGAATCTAGTAAAGGTCCTGCTTATGCGAAACGTGGTATTACAGATGAGCTGCTATGGGAACATAATCCATCACTTGTTATTGTCCACGTATCAGGATTTGGACAATACGGTGTAGAAAGTCGTGTTAATCGCGCAGCGTATGACTTAACAGTTCAAGCATATAGCGGATACCTTTCTCAAAATGGTACCCCAGAACAACCAATGGCAGCTGCTCCATATTTAGGAGATTATGCAACATCTTTAATGGTGGTTGGTTCATCACTTGCAGCGCTTAATAAAGCGAAGGAAACAGGTGTGGGAGAAAGTATCGATGTGGCTATGCACGAAGTTATGCTTCGTATCGGTGCTTACTACATGATGGATTTCTTAAACGAAGGTATTAAGTATCCACGTGCTGGTGCTAGACATCAAAACTTATGCGGTATTGGTGAATACAAATGTAAAGATGGTTTCATCGGTATTTGCTTATATGGTGCACCTCAAAATAAAGCAATCCTTGAACGTATTGGTTTGGGACATCTTTGGGGAACTGAAGAAATTCCAGAAGGTACAACAGGTCTATGGTTAGATGGACCAAAAGCTGAACTTATTGAACAAAAACTAGAAGAATACCTTTTAACTAAAACAGTTGCTGAAGTAGAAGAAGATTTCTCAAACTGCAAAATTGCAGCAAATGCAGTTTTAGAATTTGAAGACATCGTTGATGAGCCTCACTATGCGGCACGTGAAGACTTCATTGAATGGGAAACAATTGAAGGCAAAAAAGTTAAAGGACCAAATATCTTCCCTAAATTTAAAAAGAATCCAGGACAAGTATGGCGTCCAATGCCAACACTTGGAATGGATACAGTTGATATCATGACAAAAGCTGGTTATTCAATGGAACAAATTGAGGAACTATGTGAAAAAGGTATCATAAAAAAAGCATAATTTAGTGTAACAACCCTATGTATTAGAGAAAAATGAGATGCATGAATGTTGTCATGCAGGAGTGCATCTCGTTTTATCATAAAAATTTCTATTATTGTTTAACAAATTACTAATTGATTAAGAAGGTGTAAAAAGATGAGAGTTATTGCATGTTGTAAAGCGGTTCCTGAAGAACAAGATATTGTCATCGCAAAAGATCGTTCAGTATCTTTTGATAAAGCGGAATGGAAATTCGGCTCATATGATTTAAATGCTGTAGAAGCTGGAAAACAAATTGTTGATGCTGTTGGCGGTCAATTATCTGGTCTTTGTGCTGGAGGAAAAATTTTAGAAAATCCAAAAATGAAAAAAGACATCATTTCTCGTGGTTTAGATGAGTTATTTGTAGTTGCTGATGAAGCGGCAGAAGGCTTAGATACACTTCAATCTGCACGCGTTTTAGAAGCGGCTATTAAACAAATGGGAGAGTATGATCTAGTACTTTGCGGAGCAGGTTCATCGGACCTTTATGCTCAACAAGTAGGAAACCAATTAGGTGAATTGCTTGGTGTACCAGTTATCAATGCTGTAAACAAAATTACTCCAGAAGGAGACAAAGTAATTGTTGAACGTGCAATGGAAAACGAAATTCAAGTATTAGAAGTTTCACTACCAGCTGTTCTTTCTGTTACTTCTGAAATCAATACCCCACGTATTCCAGGTATGAAAGATATTATTGCAGCTAATAAAAAACCTATGACTAAATACGCTATAGCAGACATCAATGTAGCGGACAACAACCCATCAAGCGAAGTAGTGAGTACATTAGCACCTGAACAAGTAGCTCGCCAATTAAACATTTTAGAAGGCGACTCAGAAGAAGTGGTAGCAGAATTTGTAAAACTACTTAGTGCGGAATTGAAATAATTTGATTTGATAAAAGAGGTGGAGATTTCATGACTTTAAATAATGTTTGGATTATAACTGATGATCAAAGTACTGTAGCTGAACTATGCAGCGGCGGACGCCAACTAGGTGAGCAAGTATCTGTTGTACTATTTGGTGACCAAGCCCAAGCGGAAGAAGCAATTGCTTACGGAGCTGACCACGTATTCTTATATGCAAAAACAGAAGGTATGGTTGAAGGTTATACAAAATCAATCGTTGAAACACTTCGTGCTGAAGGTGCGAAATTAGTAATGGTTCACTCATCTGTTAGCGGTAAGTTAATGGCTGGGAAAATCGCATCTCAATTAGGTACTAGCGCTCTTTCTAACATTTCTGAGTTTGCTGTAGAAGATGGAAATGTAATTGTGAAGCACATGGTATATGGTGGTGCAGCAGTACGTACGGAAAAAGCATTATCTGAAACTGTTGTTGTAACAGTTGGATCAGGTGTATTTGAAACAGCTGAGAAAGATACAGCTAGACAAGGGCAAGTAACAGAAGTTGCGGCAGAAGCTGAAGTAGCTGGTATCAAAGTTGTTGAACACCGTCCAAAACAAGGTGAGGTAGTTAACTTAGGTGCTGCGAAACGTGTTATCGGTGTTGGTCGTGGATTCGCAAAACAAGAAGACTTAAAAATGGCAGAAGATATTGCTAGCTTAATTGGTGCTGAAATGGCATGTAGCCGTCCAATCGCTGAAGGTGAAAAATGGATGAGCAAAGAGCGCTATATCGGTGTATCTGGTGTTGTTCTTAAACCTGATGTATATATCGCAGTGGGTATTTCAGGTCAAATCCAACACATGGTGGGTGTAAACCAAGCAAAAACATTGGTTGCAATCAACAAAGATAAAAATGCACCAATCTTCAAACAAGTTGATATCGGTTTAGTTGGAGATATTAACACTGTTTTACCGCAAATCATTGAAAAAATGAAAGCATAATTTAGAAATTCATTATTTCTTTTATGTGACTGAGAAGCTAAATAGAGCTTCTCAGTCACCCTAATAAAACATATTCCGAAGGGATATATAAGGTAGCACAACTATTTTTAGGGGTGAAAGCATTGAGCGACTTCGACGCTATTATTGTAGGAGGAGGACTTGCTGGTTCTACTGCAGCTTACTTGTTGGCGCAGGAAGGCCTAGAGGTTCTACTTATTGAAAGAGGAAACTACGGTGGTTCTAAAAATATGACTGGGGGACGCCTTTATGCCCACAGTTTGGAAAAAATCATTCCAAACTTTGCAGAAGAAGCACCGGTTGAACGAAGAGTTGTTAAAGAGCGTATTTGTATGATGACGGAAGAAGATGCAGTAACATTCGACTATCGTTCTCCTCGTCTAGCAAAACAAGGCAGCGATTCTTATGTAGTAAAACGTGGTGAATTTGACCGTTGGCTTTTTGATAAAGCTGAAGAAGCAGGTGCAACAGCCACTGCAGGTATTAAAGTTGATGAATTAATTGTAGAAAATAATAGAGTGACAGGTGTAATCTGTGGCGGAGAAGAAATGACGGCAGATGTTGTTATTTTGGCTGATGGAGTGAACTCTATGCTAGCTGAAAAAGCTGGTTTAAGAGAACGAGTGAAGCCTTCCCAAGTTGCTGTAGGTGTTAAAGAAACGTATGAATTACCAGCAAAGGTAATTGAGGATCGTTTTGGTGTATCTAGTAACGAAGGTGCAGCTTGCTTATACGCTGGTTCTCCAAGTAATGGATTAGTTGGTGGAGGATTCTTATATACAAATAAAGACAGTGTTTCAATTGGATTGGTTCTAGGTCTCAATCATATTGGTGATAGCGACAAAACAATTGAAGATATGCTGGTAGGTTTCTCAAATCATCCAGAAATTGCACCACTAATTAAGGATGGAAAACTTCTTGAAAGAAGTGGCCATGTTGTACCAGAGGCTGGTTTGTCAATGGTTTCAACATTATACGGTGACGGTTTCCTAATTTGTGGAGATGCAGCTGGATTCTGCTTAAACATCGGATACATGGTAAGAGGAATGGATTTAGCTATTACGTCTGGTGAATTAGCAGCTAAGGCTGTTATTGAAGCTAAAGGTAAAGGCGACTTTAGCGCTGCTACATTAAAAAGCTATAAAACAATGTTAGATGATAGCTTCATAATGAAGGATCTAGAAGTTTATAAGAAATTCCCAGCGTTTATGGAAAATCCTCGTATCTTTAATGATTATCCAGCTATGTTAGCAGATATTATGGCGGATATGTTTGTAATTGATGGTAAACCAGCTGTTCCTTTACGTAAAAAAGCAATGAAACATTTGAAGGCAGTAGGTCTTATGAATCTAGCTAAAGATGGACTGAAGGGAGTGAAATCTGTATGAGTATGAGCGTTGAAGAAAAATTAGGCGTAAATAAATTCTTTGTAGACGAAGAGAATGCACATATAGAAATAGACCCAAATTATCCTGATTTAAAGGAAAAAATGAAGCTTGTGAATGCTTGCCCAGCAGGTTTATATAAGCTGAATGAAAATGAAACATTAGCGTTTGATTACGCAGGATGTTTAGAATGCGGCACATGTCGAGTGCTTTGCTTAGGTACGGTTATTAAGAAATGGGAATATCCAGAAGGCACAATGGGTGTAGAATTCCGTGTTGGCTAATGCAACAGCAATTATATATTTTTGCAATGATATTCTATAGACGTTAACGGAGAAGAGATTGCGGATTTATTATGGTGAAATAAGTTGTGGTAGGCTTCTCCTTTACTATCTAAGATTATTCAAAAATTGATAGTATGCATCCTATTCAGGTATATCCTGGTCATACTTGCTACTAGAAAGTTATGATTTTTACCCTGAAAGCAAGCAAAAATATGAACTCACATATTTGCTACAAATTAGTGTCCTAGATTTTTTGGATATTAGCTGCATGGAAATAGGATGGGGATTTTAACATCTTAAATAGTTTGGGGACTTCGGTTATAAACATATTTAGACGTATAGACATGCTATCAGCATTTACTTATCCATCCGAGTTTGGAACGAATAAGCAGTCATTATTTATCGAATATACCTAGATGCTCGATATGGTCAAAAGTACTTTTTTATAAACGATAACCCAATCTATTATGCGGCTTTATGAAAAGTATAGGCATGATACATGAGTTTTGATATTAAGAGGTGAAAAAAATGGCTGATATAGTGGGAAACAAGACTTTGCGAGATATGTGGGATGATTTGGCCCGGATACACACGGAAAAAACATTTTTGATTTTTCAGGACCGTCACGGTAATAAATGTGAATTTACCTATCCACAATTTAATAAAGAAATAAATAAAACCGCAAATCTTTTTCTCAATTTAGGTATAAAAAAGGATGAAAAAGTTGCTATTCAACTACATAATTGTCCGGAGTTTTTGATGTGTTGGTTCGGATTAGCAAAAATCGGAGCAGTTATGGTTCCTATTAATATTCATTACACTCAAGAAGAATGTGAATATATTCTTAAAAAGTGTGATGTAAAGACTGTCATTACTGAAGAGAATTTTCTTTGCTTTTATGATAAAAACAAATCAAATATAGATTTGAAGAATATATTGCTAGCTAGAAGTGAAAAACATATTTGCGACACAATCAATTTTAATGAAAAGCAAGGGTCACAACCTGATGAATTGAAAGAATATAGAACGCTATGCAGCGATGATATAGCAGAAATATTGTTTACATCAGGTACAACATCACGACCAAAAGGTGTCGTTCTCACTCATTGTAATATGTTGTTTGCTGGTATTTTTGTGAACTGGCAAGCTTCTTTTAAGAAGGATGATCGAATCTTAACAATGATGCCCGCTTTTCACGTTGATTTTCAGCTTTGTGGCTTAATGCCAACCATCTCTATTGGTGGAACAATAATTGTGTTAGAAAAATACAGTGCCAGAAAGTATTGGAAGCAAGTATGTGATTTTAAAGCCACCATTATTCAGACTTCAGCTATGATAGTTCGTACATTAATGTTACAACCAAAGCAAGAATGGGAGAAAAATCATTGTGTTCGCGACGCACTCTATTATCTTCCTATTACAAATGAAGAAAAGAAATCTTTTGAAGAAAGATTTAATGTAAGTATTTTGAATTCATATGGCTTAACCGAAACTCTTGTTGGAGTCATTACAGATCCTCCAAATGAAGAAAGAAAGTGGCCATCGATAGGTAAAGCTGGTCTATCTTATGAAGCAAAAATTATTGATGAGGATGGAAATGAACTTCCTCCAAATGAGATCGGTGAAATTTATATAAAGGGAGTTCCTGGAAGAACTCTTATGAAGGAATACTATAATTGTCCGGAAAATACAGCAAAGACCTTGAGTTCAGATGGTTGGATGCATACAGGTGATAAGGGTTATGTTGACGAGGATGGATGGTTTTATTTTGTGGATCGTAAAGTCAATATGATTAAAAGAGCGGGAGAAAATATTTCTACCACTGAAATTGAAAATATTCTTACTTGTCATCCTAAAATTGCAGAAGCAGCGGTAATTGGGGTCCCAGATCCGATTCGTGACCAGGCGGTAAAAGCTTTTATTAAGTTTAAAGATGGTGAATCGCTAACTACTGAGGAAATCTTAGATTATTGTAGGGAACGTATGGCTACGTTTAAAGTACCGTCCATTATAGAAATAAGAACTTCTTTTCCAAGAACCTGCACGTATAAGATACAAAAAAAATTGCTTCATTAAGTTGGAAACTTTATTGAGGTTGAGGAACAATGTTGGATTTTCATGACAAAAGCGAGTTAGGTACTACGAACTCTTATTTTTATGAAAATTCAAGGTTGCCTTGACCAGAAAAAAATGATGTAGTTAGAATAGGTTAAAACAATCTGATCGGTATTTTAGAATAGTTTACTCTTTATTTGTGAATCGTTTCACAAATTCAGCATAAAGTTATATGAAATAAGCTAAATTGAGATTTTAATTATGTGTTACTCATTGTGTCAATGCGATTACTAATAAATGTAATTATCCAAGATACACCTTTTGATTGATATGTAGATATCCGAAAAGGAGGTGGTTAACGCTAATTGAAGATAATGATAAAAATTCGTAAGTACGTGTACTACCTTTTTCTAAAATCATAAATTGAAAAGAGAAGAGAGGATGTTTAATAATGGCAATTAAGACAGAAATGGTTGGGCAAACATTTGGACCTTTTGAAAGAGAATATGATTTCAAAGATTTAATTCTTTTCGCACTTGGCTGTGGTGCTGGTGTAGATGGAAAAACAGACTTGCAATATGTTTATGAAAAAGATTTAAAAATTCTTCCAATGTTTGCAGCAATGCCAATTGTGGACAGTGAAGTTACTAAAACGATTGACTATGGATACAACTATGCTGGTTCACTTCACTGGGGATTTGATTTACAATTCCACAAACCATTAACAAAACTACAAGGTAAATTAAGTACACACGTACTACTTAAAGGTTTATATGATCGTGGACCAGATAGAGGTTTATTAGCACAACATGTTGGTGAAACTTTCGATGAAACTGGAGAAAAAATCTTCACTAACGAGAGCTGGGATTGCTTAATTTATGATGGCGGATTTGGAGGTCCAAAACCACCTAAAGATATTGTAGAAATTCCAGATAGAGAGCCAGACTTTGAAATTGAAGAACGTATTCCTGAAAATCAAGCATTAATTTACCGTTTATCAGGTGATTTCCACCCACAACATATTGATTGGGAATATGCAAAAGCAAACGGTCAAATGAAGCCAATCCTTCATGCTGTAAGTTTTGCTGGTGTTGCTTGCCGTCACTTTATTAATACAATCATTCCTGGTGAACCAGAACGCTTAACACGTTTTAAAACACGTATTACAGCTTCGCTTCTTCCAGGTGCTACTCTTAAAACACAAATGTGGAAAATGGGAGACAACAAGGTTCACTTTAGAGTAATTGATGCTTATACTCAAGCGAAACCGTACTTAAACTTCGGAATTATTGAATGGAAATAGTCTTTCATTATTAATCTAGAGATAAATGATGTGAATCAGAAGAATGTTTGTTGTAATTCAAATAGTCATTACAAATTCATAGAGTGAGACGATAATAGATTAGAATTTTCCTTTATACATATCGGTTATTCGTTAAACTGATCTGGTTCTAAACAGCACTTGATCTCCCACTTAAACGAGCTAGTTTCTCTACTTCGTTATCATAGTGGGAGTCTTAGTGCTCGTTTGTACGAGATGAATCTTTTTACAACGACATTTCAGAGGAAGCAATATGAAACTCAGTATGGTAATTGAATACTAATAGCTATAATTTCTATCGAATAATTATTGACCTCATTCATTTTTACCCTGATCATAAAAAATTCCGCTTATTAAAATAAACAGTAAATGTAAGCTGTAAAGCTTTTAGTTTGGAATACATTACTAATGGCTCCCTGGGAGAAAAAATAAACGTTTTAATGATGTCTAGAAAATCGGCGGAATGGCTGCTTTCTTGGGTCTGGTTTTATAGAATACAGTACTAATTCCATCGGTATAACATTTCTTTTGTGAGATGAATGATGGATTACCAGAAAGGGAGATTAAGAGTATGCAAGTAAAAAAAACGCTCGATGATGTAGAAATAACACCTTTTCTTAAGAGGATGACCCTTTTTGCTAGTGGTGGACCTTTCTTAGATGGCTATGTCCTGGTTATTATTGGTGTAGCCCTTACTCAATTGGGACCCGAACTGAATTTAAGTGCACATTGGAGTGCGATGGTTGGAGCAGCAGCCTTAGTAGGATTGTTTATAGGAACTGCTCTAGGTGGATATGTAACAGATATAGTAGGACGAAAGAAGATGTTCACTATCGATATCATAGCCATTGCAGTTATTTCGATTGCAACTATGTTTGTATCCACACCATTGCAACTCGTGATTATGAGATTTTTAATCGGTATTGTTATCGGTGCGGATTACCCAATTGCTACTTCGTTAGTCACAGAATTTACACCTCGAAAGTACAGAGCAATTTCTATGGGAATAATTGCAGCAGCATGGTATGTAGGTGCAACCGCAGCAAATATTGTTGGCTATTATTTGTGTGAAGTAGATGGCGGTTGGAAATGGATGCTAGGTAGTGCTTTTGTTCCTTGTGTGATTCTTTTAATTGGACGTTGGGGAATTCCTGAATCACCATTATGGTTGTCGCGAAAAGGACGAGTTGAAGAAGCTAGTGCCATTGTACGACAAGTATACGGTGATGATGTGGAATTAGAACCGGAAGAAGCTAAGAAGACAAGATATAGAATGTTATTTGAAAAAGGCTATTTTAGAAGAATAATGTTTATTGGAATCATCTGGGTATGTCAAGTGGTGCCAATGTTTGGATTATACACATTTGGTCCGCAAATTATGCATACTTTTGGTTTTGGAGCAGGACAAGAAGCTATTTTAAGTGAGATTATCATTAGTTTGTTCTTCTTAATTGGTTGTATTCCAGCGATGTTCTGGTTAAACTCCATTGGTCGTCGACCTTTACTTATTGGAAGCTTTGCGATTATGAGTGTTGCTTTAGCTATTTTAGGATTCTTTCCAAACACTAATGTTTGGATTATCGTTATTGCGCTTGGGATTTATGCATTCTTTTCAGGAGGGCCTGGTATATTGCAATGGCTCTATCCAAATGAACTTTTCCCAACTGAGATTAGAGCTTCGGCAGTAGGTGCAGCTATGGCTTTTAGTAGAATTGGAACTGTACTATCTACTTATGCTTTACCTATTTTTATGGGTGCGTATGGAATTGGACCAACAATGCTCGTTGGTGCAGCTATTTCAGTTCTCGGCTTAGTTGTTTCAATTATCATGGCTCCAGAGACAAAAGGAAAAATGCTAGCTGAAACAAGTTCGGTAGATTTTAAATAAAGGTTTTGAAATACGTTACTACTTACTTAATAACAAAATGCCTGTGCGATAATCCGTGTGAATCCTGCGAAAGAAGAGAGAAAGACAGGAATCTAAAGTGAGGAGCGGGCGATGAGGATTGGCACTCGAACTCGACTGCGGAATGCGAACGGATTAAAAAGCTTAACCACAATAAAATTCAACGCTACCTAATGAATAAGGAAACATCCTATCTATAACAGCTTAATTCTTCAAAAAGAATGTGGCTGCTATAGATAGGAATTTGTAAAGAAAGTTGTCTGTTAATGAGGGAGCTTCTTTTTTTGGAGTAAATTCTCTATAACTATAGTATTTGATTTTATCTGTCACAACAATAATTTTCGATATATTCTGTATTCGTGCTATTTTCTCTTTAAATAATATATTATAGTACACTAGCTGCTTATTCAGCATCATTTCATTTGTTAACAATTGGATAAAGCAGGGGTGGTTGTGCAGATAATTTTATCAATTTATCGCTTTTATTAGAGAAGTTTGCAGGCATTATAATCAATTAGTAAACTTTTATTCTGCCACCAGATAATCTTCAGAAATCTTTTACCTCGTTAGTACTTTAGTGTGCAAGGAGAGCTATCGATGAATTTAAAAACAAAAATGCTAGCTGGTTTATTAATACCTGTTATTATCTTTATTGGATCATTGAGTCTTTACGCTTACGATACATCTAAAGATACCTTAAAAGAACAAATACTTCAGACCAACGAATTAACGACTAAATATTATAGCGAATCAATCAACAAAGATTTGGTAAAACATGAGGTCAGTACACAGAATTTAGCAATGATGTTAGCTGAGCGTAATTTGACAACAAAGGAAATGAAGGAATTTGTTAAATTTCCTTTAGATAAAGAAAATGGGATTTCAACTATTGCTTTTGCATTTGAGGATAAAAGATATGTAGATAGTGATGATTGGGTACCACCAAATGATTATGATCATCGCACGCGAAATTGGTACAAGCAAATCATTGCTTCTAATGGCGAGTCTGTTTATTCTGATGTTTACCGTGATATGGCTGGAACAAAAGATTTGTTATCCATTGTAGGGGAGCCAATCATTTCAAATGGTAAAAAAATTGGCGTGGTTACTTCGAATGTTAATTTAGATGATTTGTTGACTAAATTGAAAAAAGTTAAGATCGGAAAAACAGGATATGTTTTTGTTGTAAGTAATAAGGGTGAGTTAATTAGCCATCCAGAATTTAAGCCAGATGATTTTTTGCAAAATATTTACGATGGTAGTTTGAAAGACTTTTATCAAAAAATGCTTAACGAAAAAAACACAGTTGAAACCATTAGTATTAAGGGAGAGGAAAAACTGATAGGCTCAGCACCTATTGGAAATACTGGTTGGTTTCTATGCTCAAGTGTTAATACGGATGAATTGTTTGCTAAAGTAAACAAGATGGCTTACATGCTTGCAGCAGGATGTTTGATTGTTGTGCTTATTCTAAGCTTAGTGATTGTTTGGATTACGATGAAAATTACCAAATCACTAAAAATGATGATGGCACAATCACGAGAAATGGCAGAAGGAAACTTCGTTGATCAGCCGCAGACAATTACTACTAAGGATGAGATTGGAAAGCTGGCAGAATCTTTTCAAGAGATGAAACAGAAACTTCGACATTTGATTGGAAGTGTAAGCCTATCTGCTGAACAACTAGCTGCATCAAGTGAAGAATTAACTGCTAATGCTGATCAGTCGTCTCAAGCAGCTGAGCAAATAGCAAATTCTATCACATCTGTGGCATTTGGTGCGGATCATCAGATGAAATCTGTAGAACAGGCTGTAGAAGTGGCTGACCGCATATCTAATGATATCGAAAACTTAACAGCCAATGCTTCAGTCATAGTTGATAAGACATTACATACAGCAGAAAGAACGAGATCTGGTAAAGACATCGTTAGTAAGGTCATTACTCAGATGGCAACAATCGAACAAAGCGTTACGACATCATCAAAGTTGGTTGGTAGTCTGGGTGAGCGCTCTAAAGAAATTGGTCAGATTGTCGATACAATATCAAGTATTGCTGATCAAACGAATTTACTAGCTTTAAATGCGACAATTGAAGCGGCTCGTGCAGGAGAAAACGGCAAAGGTTTTGCGGTGGTTGCGGAGGAAGTTCGTAAACTAGCTGAACAGTCGCAAGGTGAAGCAAATCATATCTCTGCACTTGTTGATAGAATCCAAAGTGATACAGGCAATGTTGTTGTTTCAATGGCAGAAGAAAAGAAAGAAGTTGCTTTAGGTTCGAAAGTAGTTCAGGAAGCACAGAAAATCTTTGGTGAAATCGATGAGTTAATATCTGAAATTAATGTGATGGCAGAAAAGATTCAACACATTACCGTACAAATCTCGGATGGCAGTAAAGAAATTAATAGAGAGATTCAAGGGATTAATAAAGTTAGCAAAGACACAGCTGGAGAGACCCAGACGATATCGGCAGCTACTGAAGAACAAGCGGCATCAATGGAAGAAATGTCCTCAGCCAGTCAAGTTTTAGCAAGTTTGGCACAAGAGCTGAGCGATGCAATAAGTAAATTTAAAATTTAATAGTTAGAGATCATATATGCCTTATTCAGATATTCGACTATAGAGGAAATAATGCATTTCTACTTATATACAACCCGATTCTTTTGTAAAATAGTATAGGGCTGATAGTTAGAATATATTAATATATTCTAACTATCAGCCCTTGAGAAATATGGAAGTTTCAATAATGTTACCCCATAGGTCATTAATTATGAAATTTGCGTAAATCACATCAAGAGGGGATACAACTAATGCAAAACCTTCGAGGAATTTTATATGTAATCGCTGCTGCTACTTTTTTCGGTATGATGCCGATATGGGTTAAACAAGCCTATGTAACAGGACTATCAGCTTTCGACTTTACTTTTTTACGTTCTGGCATGGCTGCCATTATGCTAGGAGTGTTTATAGGATATCGTAAGCTGCATTTTCGATTAGGGATTCAACAAATAGGACCAATGCTATTATCAGCAGTTCCCTTTACAGCTACTATTCTACTTTTGTACGTATCTTATAACTATATAAGTGCTGGCGTGGCTACATCACTGCATTATTTATTCCCAGTATTAGTCATGCTGCTTGCGTATTTCATCTATCGTGAGAAGCTACAGCTATATAAATGGATTGCTCTCTTAATCTCGATTGGCGGTATCTATTTAATTGCTGATCCAAGTGGTAACAGCTTTTCTTTTAAAGGGGTTGGTTTAGCTACACTGTCAGCTGTAACCTTTGCTATTTATACGTTGGCACTTAATCATTCTCAGGTAAAAAAGATAGATAGTTTAGTGTTAGCATTTTATTTATGTGTGTTTGCATTTTTTACGTCCTTAATCCTACTTCTCATACAAGGGAATTGGCCATTAGTTATTACGTTAAAAGGAATGTATTATACAGCCTTGGTGAGTTTTTTCTGCACGGCATTGGGTTTGATTTTTTTCATAAAAGGCGCACAAAGTATCGGATCGGCCAATGCATCTATTCTTAGTACCTTAGAACCGGTGGTAAGTCTTGTAGCAGGTATCATCATTTTAAATGAACCTGTAACATGGTTTACATCGCTCGGTAGCATATTAATCATTAGTGCGATTCTTCTAATTGGCTATGCGAATTTAAGGCAGGGTTCTTCAGCAGAAAAAAAGTTAAAACAACTACAAAGAAGGCAGGATTGACGATAGTCAGTCCAACTTCTTCGTACAAAAAAGCATCTCCTTAACACTTTTGCTCATTGAATGAGATAGAGTGTCAGGGAGATGCTTTTTTTGGAAATTATCCTATCCGTATATCATGTTGAATATCAATTTCTAACCGTTTCAACTTATAATATAAACATTGTCTTGATAAATCTAATTCTTTTGCAGTTTGATTCATATTTCCATTATTTCTTTTAAGAGCTTGTGTCAATATGTCTTTTTCAAACTGTAGCATGATTTCTTTATAATTGCTGTTTTCTGATACGACAATTGGCTTAATATTATTCTTGGTTGTCACACCTTGAAGAAATGGTGGTAGATGCTGTATGAGTAAAGAAGTATCGGTAGGGTCAACCATATTCATTGCATGCTCAATACAATGACTTAATTCACGAACATTTCCTGGCCAATTATAGTTTTCTAGAATTTGAACAACATCTTCTGAAATCTCATCAATCTTTCTACCTAAAATCTTATTATATTTATTGATATAATTCCAAGATAACGTAACAATATCTTCTTTTCTATTTCTCAGAGGTGGAGACTCTAAAGTAATGACCGCAAGTCTATAATAAAAATCACTTCTTAACTTTTCTGTTTCAATAGCTTCTTTCGGATCTATATTCATCGCACTAATAATTCGTGGGTTAACGGGAATTTCTTTGTTGCTTCCAACCCTGCGAATACGATTCGTTTCTAGTGCTCTCAAAAGTTTAGATTGAAGTACAATACTCATCGAATTAAGCTCGTCTAGAAAAAGTGTGCCATTTTTAGCTTCTTCAAATAAGCCAGCTTTATCCTGTGCACCTGTAAATGCACCCTTACTTGTTCCAAAAAGAATACTTTCTAGCAAAGTATCTGGAATGGCAGAACAGTTTACGGCAATGAAAGGCTCTTTGGCTCTAGAACTTTCGTTATGAATACTTTGGGCAAACAGTTCTTTACCTGTTCCTGTTTCGCCAAGAATCATAATTCGTGATTCCGAACGCGCCATTTTCTTCGCTGTGTTAATGACATTTTGCATGCATTGTCCAGGACCAATGATGTCATCAAAACAAAACTGGGTTCCGTTATTATTTGCTTTTTGGAGCTGATTATTAAGTGCTTTTTGCAGTTGCATAACTGTGGCTGTGAGCGCTTGTATTTTGCTTGTATCTCGACTAATAGCAAACGAACCAATAATTTCACGCCCTGAGTAAACCGGGTATATATCCATAACAAGCTCGACAGGTTGACCAGTAGCAGATGTATATCTTAAAAGAGTATTTTTTAATACCCGTTTTTCATGTAAAACCTTCATATGTACACTTTTTTGTTTGCCTAATTTGTAAACGTCCATTACGTTTTTTCCTAATATTTCACTAATTTTGTATCCATCCAAGCTTTCGAAATCCTTTGAGACAAACACGATTTTCCCAGTTGCATCAACTATTGAAAAATAACAATCCTCCAAGCAATCTAAAGAATTAATAACCAATTCAAATTCGGCAATGACATTTTGACAACTTGTTTTAGGTTCTTTAAAGTCTATTTGAGATTTTGACAGTGTAGTTATGGTCATATAATACCTCTCCTTAATGTCATTAAATTTATTCGCAAAATGCTGAAATATTGTTGTGACAAAGTTTATTGAAATCATAAAAAGTAAAAATAGCTATTAGCATATGAACCAGTAAGTCTCAATTTGATATTATATTGAGATTAAATCGATAGTCAGATCTATTCCAATGTTTATGCGTAGGGTTTTACAAATAAACGAATGTAGTAGTACGAAAATGGACTTTATATAAAACGAATCATATTCATCCTCGTTTTGTATGTTGTAAGGGTGATGTACTTTTACTATTGGATTATCTTTAGAAAATGGACATGTTTTTCTTGGGCATTTTACAACTTTGTTTCACTTGCTATTCAACATAATTGAACCGTTGAATTGTTTATATCTATCTCACTCTCTTGTTGTATTTTATTATTTTAATATAACCTTATTATAGGACGTATCTAGGCAAAATAACCGTTGGATTTCATTCAATAATGTGAACTATTTAACAAAATTAAAGAATAATAATGAAGTATAGTAGACTTTCCCGGAAAGATTCTGTTGCTCAATGAAAAAGTAGACATTTTTGTTCAATGTAACATCTAACATAGATTGAGCTTCATCTTACTCATTTTTTATTTAGTTTCGATCAACTTTATCTTATATTCATCTCTTTAGTCTTTTCTTCATATACTACCTCAACGAAACTAACGCTACCTCCTTTTATCTCTTATTCACTTTGATGTTTTATTACTTTAATATAGTAAAAGGTTCATGGAAGAATAGCATAGTAATATTAACAATAGTATTTGAATATTGTTTATGAGTATTGAATACATAAAGTGGTTAATAGAATTTTACAATCATTTATATTAGAATATTTAGAATAATAAGTTTAAAAAGGAGGATGTATGATGAACGTGTATAAAGCTACAGTAAATGATGTAGAAGGGGTATCTAGATTATTTAACTCGTATCGAATGTTTTATGAAAAACCGTCTGATTTGAATGGTGCTAAACGATTTATTAAAGAAAGAATGGATTTAGGAGATTCTATCATTTATGTAGCGGTTGAGGAAGGTATGTATGTTGGCTTTGTGCAATTATATCCCTCCTATTCATCTGTGTCGATGAATAGAATTTGGATATTGAATGATTTATATGTTGAAGAAGATGTACGTAAAAAAGGGGTAGGACAGAAGTTAATAGATCAAGCAGTTGAATTATGTCACCAGACAAATGCGAAAACATTAACGCTTCAAACATCAGTTACAAATAAAACAGCGCAAAAATTGTATGAAAAAAATGATTTTGTGAAAGATAATGAGTTTTATTATTATGAATTAACGGTTCGTTAATTTGGGTTTTAATAATGTGTGTCAGCTCTTATGATGAAATATCGATTTTAAAGGAGTGGTAAAGTGAAAAGTAAGGTTTGTCCAATATGCGGAGCACAGAATCGTTGTAAAATAGATGCAAGTGATGAGGAGCTATGTTGGTGTGTAAAAGAGAAATTTCCAAATGAAATTTTTGAATTAGTTCCAGAAGAAAGTATAGGTAAACAGTGTATTTGTCAAAAATGTTTACATACATATAAATAATGAGGGAAATTCAGGCTTACGGTATTTATTATATTTAGATGCTATTAGGAGAGTGGTAATTGTTATAGTGGAAATCAGCAAAATTTTCTCTCTATAATACTTTAATAAAAAGTAAAAGATAGTCAACAATGATTCACTTGTCTTTTAAGAGCAAAAGGATTAAACTATTCACAAATGTTAAAGGCGTTGAAAAGGAAAAGTAAATAGGGCAGTGTTTAATAGAGAGCTTCTGTTGGTGGAAATGAAGTAAACGACCCCTTTTGAAAATGACCTTTGAGCTTCGTACCGAAAGCGATTCGCAAGTAGATTACGACGAGATAGGCACTCGTTATAACGGCAGCAGTATCCCATAGAAATGGCGTACTGAATGAGGTAGATAGCGTGAGTTATTTGTGAACATAGGTGGTAACACGAGAAATGCTCGTCCTAATCGTAATGATTAGGGCGTTTTTTTATGTAAAAAAGGAGGAGTTTAGGATGACAATTGTAATAGGAGGAGCATGGCCTTATGCTAATGGCTCTCTACATTTAGGGCATGTAGCTGCTTTACTTCCCGGTGATATATTAGCTAGATACTTTCGACAAAAAGGTGAAAAAGTATTGTATGTTTCTGGAAGTGATTGCAATGGTACGCCCATCTCCATCAGAGCAAATCAAGAGAAGACTTCGACTGAGGAAATTGCAAACCGATATCATCAGGAATTTACTGAATGTTTTCAAAAGCTAGGATTTACGTATGATTTATATACAAGAACGGATGCCAAACATCATCATCAATCGGTTCAAAATATATTTTTCCAATTACTAGAAAATGGCTTTTTATATACTAAAAAAATAGAGCAAGCGTATTGTGAAAGAGATCAGCAATTTTTGCCGGATCGCTTTGTTGAAGGAGTATGTCCAAATTGTGGAGCGAAAGCACGAGGAGATCAATGTGATAACTGCGCAGCTATTTTAGACCCATTAGATTTATTAGAGAAAAAGTGCAAAATATGTGGTAATGAACCAATTATTAGAGAAACCGAACATTTTTATTTTTCTTTTAGCCAATTTCAGCATCAGCTAGAATCATTTGTTGCATCTGCTGAGCAAGAACAGCGCTGGAGGGAGAATGCCATTTCCTTAACAAAAAGATATTTGCAGGAAGGACTTCCGGATCGAGCAGTAACACGTGATTTACCAAACGGTGTAGATGTTCCTGTTGTCGGATTTGAGGGTAAAAAAATCTATGTTTGGATTGAAGCTGTTGCAGGTTATTTAACCGCAAGTATAGAATGGGCAAAACAACATGGAGAGCAAATAGATCATTTATGGAATAATGAAACAATATCATATTATGTTCATGGTAAGGATAATATTCCATTCCATACGGTCATTTGGCCAGCTATACTTTTGGGAATAAAGAATAAGGCATTGCCTACACGGATTATTTCCAATGAGTATTTAACCTTAGAGAAGCGTAAGTTGTCTACTAGTCAGAATTGGGCTGTATGGGTGCCATATATCATAGAAAGGTATGATGCAGATTCCATTCGTTATTTTCTAACAGTGAATGCGCCAGAAAATCGTGATACGGATTTTTCATGGAGAGAATTTATTTATAGCCATAATGGTGAGTTGTTGGGGGCTTATGGGAATTTTGTGAATCGGACATTAAAATTTATTTCTAAAGCATTTGATAATAAAGTTCCAAAGGGTCAGATTGCTTCACCTATTCAGGCACGTACGAAAAGCTTATATAGTGAAATTGGAGAGAGGATTGAGGAAGGACATTTTAAAGAAGCTTTAGAGGAAATTTTTAAATATGTTCGAGAGGCTAATCGTTATTTTGATAATCAAAAGCCTTGGAATCAAGTAAAGAAACAGGAATTGGAAGGCAACAATACACTAGCAACATGTGTTTATATAATTTGTAATTTAGCGCAGCTTTTACAGCCATTTTTACCTTATTCAGCTGAGAAGATTCGTACAATGCTCAGTATTGATAAGATAGAATGGCAGGAACAAACAGAACTTCCGAGCGTTATCCAATCTGTACGCCCTTTATTTGAAAGATTAGATATCCATTTAATTGACGAAGAAGTAGATTATTTAGTGAATGGCTCAAATCATACAATATAAGATTTCAATAGTATTTTTCTAAAAAGTTACTGCTGTTTGTAAAATTTATAATTTTTTGTTATATTTAACCAGAAAAATGAATAAGCGAAATTAATAGGTGTGGATAAAAGTAGTATGATTTTATCTGCTTAAAAGGGAAGTCGGTTAGAATCCGACGCTGTCCCGCAACTGTAATTGGGAGCAATTCGAAAATACCACTGTTTCTGAATATAAGAAATGGGAAGGTTCGAAAAGCGATGAACATAAGCCAGGAGACCTGCCTAATTAATAGTTACATCAGTTACCTACGAGGATAGGAGGTGTTAATAGCGAATTATTTAGCATGGAAAATTTTGTAGTGTATTTTTCGTGTTTATTAAGATTTCTTTCGTGAATTAACAACTTCCTTTGGAAGTTGTTTTTTTTATTTTAGCTAGTAGTGGTTACCCTAGACGCAATATCCCTAATTGTACATTTATAAGACCCCCAATTTTATAAATTATGAAAGAAAGATGGGAACCACTACTAGCTTTTAATTTGATTGTTCACTATACAAATAGACATAAGCATAGGGAGGGCTGTATATTGAAAACGATTGATTTTTACATTCATCATTTTAAGTCTCTCATTTCGAACAATCTAGTGAGTGAGAAAGCCATTACTTTAGAAGAGGTTTATACAAGCTTAACTAATCAAATTAAAATTCAATTGATTAATATAGAGAAAAAAGACCAATCAATGAAAAATCTTGATCAAGCATATAAATGGATACGTCAAGATGTGTTAGGTCGACAAACGAAGGTTATATAAGAAAGCATTATATATCTGGATTGGTAGTATAAAGGTTATGTTAAGGCTAGACTTTTTAGAAACAATCCAGAGTTAATGTTGAACGAGTACGAAAAATCTGTGATGTGCGTAATTAGTTGTTATTATGAACTAATGGCAACATTCCTCCATAACAGACTTCTTCAACATATCCCCTGTTTCAAAATAACAAATACCCATCTATTCCATCATTTTTTAAACGTATAGCATCTTTAAGGTGATTCATACTAATGGTAATTCGTATGTGGTTAGCGATACCCGTCGATTTAATGACTTTACATACATATGGAGGCAGAATTAGTCATGAAAAAACAATTAGAGTCAGCTCGAGATTTACCACGACGTAAAAATAAATGGCTTATCCTGCTTGCTGTTGGATTATTTACATTTATGTCTACTTTGGATGGAAGTATTGTAAATATTGCTATTCCAACGATGTCAAAGGAATTATCTGTCGATATGAACCAAGTAGAATGGATTGTTTCTATTTACTTAATGATTATTTGTATCTTTATACTACTATTTGGCAAATTAGGAGATACCATTGGGAAAGTTAAAGTATTTCGGCTAGGGACATTTATTTTTATTTTTGGCTCTTTCCTATGTGGAATAAGTTATTCATTAACTGCTTTAGTTTTATCAAGAATGGTTCAAGCACTTGGAGCCAGTATGACGATGGCAACGAACTATGGGATTATTACTGAGCAGTTTCCTGTTCAGGAAAGAGGAAAGGCATTAGGGTTAATGGGCTCATTTGTTTCTTTAGGTAGTATAGCAGGACCAGGTATAGGGGGTGTGATTATTGGCCATTTTAGCTGGGAGTATATTTTTCTAATTAATGTTCCTATAGGGTTAATCACAATTCTATTAGGTTTTTTTATTTTACCGAAAGATCAAGTGTATGTTGAAAATAGAAAGGTTGACTATCTAGGTTTTGTCTTATTTGGAGCGTTCATCTTTTTCCTATTCGGCGCTATATTTGTTGGTCAGGAGATTGGCTTTATGAAGCCTCTTATTAAGATATTATTTGTATGCTCAATTATAACGTTCATTCTATTAATAATAGTGGAAAAGAGAGTTCAGCAGCCATTAATTAATATTCAAATCTTTGCTAATAGAGGATTTTCTTTAGGGTTAATTTGTGCTGTTTTAGTTTTTACAACAAGCTTTTTTTATAATGTATTGATGCCTTTTTATTTACAAAAAACATTAGCTCTAACAGCAAGTTCTTCCGGCTTTTTGTTAATGATCTTACCATTAGTAATGGTTATTGTAGCCCCTATAAGCGGATACTTGTCTGACAAGGTTAGCTCCGAAATTCTAACCTTTATTGGATTAATTATTCTTACTTGTGCACAGCTCTTTTTTGTATTTATTGATCAAACTACACATCTTGGCTTTTTTGTTCTGTCAGCGGCCTTAATGGGAGCTGGGGTTTCCCTGTTTCAATCACCTAATAATGCAATTATTATGTCTTCTGTCCAAAAGCATCAGCTTGGTATAGCAGGTAGTATGAACTCTCTTGCAAGAAATGTAGGGATGGTAATTGGAGTGGCCTTAGCGACAACTAGTTTATATAGCGCGATGAGTTATAAAGCAGGTTATGGGATTAAAACCTATATTGAACATAGACCCGATTTATTCATATTTGGCTTTCACTTTGCATTCATCTTTGCCTTTTTCATTTGTTTATTAGCAACTGTATTAACGGGATATCGCATATTGAAGAGAAAGCAAATTGTACAAAAAAGTTAGTATACTGTTCGATTATTTATAGATAAATGATGTATGAACAAACGGTTATTTATTGAATAGACACTAGTTAATTAGAAAATAGTTGTTATATATTGCCTTTGATATTGCCAGCTTTGATAATGATAAAATTGGTGTGAACTTTTAATTAAATAGAAGAAGCTAAGATTTTTGAAAGGAATCATACACTTTGTCTACATTTTTGCAACTGAATACAATTTTTATAAGCATTTTAATTGAAGCTATACCTTTTGTTTTAATAGGAGTTTTTGTAGCTGGATTTATCCAGATTTTTGTTAAAGAAGAACTGGTAGCTAAGCTAATACCTAAAAACAAATTTCTAGCTGTTTTATATGGAACATTAATTGGTGGGCTATTTCCAGCATGTGAATGTGGGATTGTGCCAATTGTTCGCAGATTAATGATGAAAGGCGTACCTCTTTATATTGCCATTCCTTTTATGCTAACAGGACCAGTTATTAATCCTATTGTTATGTTTTCAACGTATATTGCTTTTGGCAACCAGTGGGATATCATGATATATCGTGGATGTATAGCATTATTAGTTGCTTTCATCATCGGTATTTTGATTTCTTATTTGTTTAATGGAAATCAGATGTTGCAGATATCTTCATCTAGTTCATGTTCTCAAATCACAAATCTTTCTTTTATGCAAAAAATGGTCGATATGCTTAGACATGCTATAGAGGAATTCTTTTCTGTTGGGAAATATTTAATTATTGGAGCATTTATAGCTGCAGCTATGCAAACATTTTTAAAAACGTCAACATTATTAGAGATGGGGCAGACAGAGGTAACATCCTCTTTAGTAATGATGGGACTTGCTTATGTATTATCTCTTTGCTCAGAAGCGGATGCTTTTATTGCTTCTTCTTTTAGTGGAACTTTCTCTATAGGGGCACTTGTAGCCTTTCTTGTATATGGTCCAATGGTGGATATAAAAAATATGTTAATGATGTTAAGTGTATTTAATAAAAGATTCGTTTTTATATTAATTATGCTCATTACGATTTTGGTATTGCTGGGATCATTAATGATATAGGAAAGGAGGAGGAAATTTATGTTTCGAGCGCTTATATTAATGATTTTTACGTTTTTTTTCTATCGTCTACATGCAACTGGAGATTTATCTAAATATATAAATATGAAATATTCTTATATTTCGTATATCGCAATTTTTATTTTTGCAATTCTAGCAGTCGTACAAATATTTAACGTTGCAAAGC
This sequence comes from Bacillus sp. AP8, assembly GCF_000321185.1. Taxonomy (NCBI): domain Bacteria; kingdom Bacillati; phylum Bacillota; class Bacilli; order Caryophanales; family Bacillaceae; genus Bacillus; species Bacillus sp. AP8. The sequence continues at coordinate 35,760 of NZ_CAPG01000090.1, read as the reverse complement.
ATAAAGACGAAGTACAATGCTGTTCTGACCATTCTCATATGAATGTAAATCAAAAGCCATTATTCTATCGATTTCTTCATTATGGAATTTTTATCTTTCCGCTCGTTACAGGGCTCTTTTTACCAGTTGCAACGCTTGATTCAACGATTGTTAAATCAAAAGGATTTTCATTTCAAACGATTGAATCTTTAGAAGCTTCTGATCCATACGCTCAAACGCAATATTTAAAGCCCGATACAAGCGTATATTATGGAAAAGAGGGCCATTATGAATTAATGGAGAAGGAATTGAAGCAATTTGCTCATAGTAACAAAGTAGAACTAAATAATGAAAATTTCTTAAAAGGAATGGAGATCATTTATAATTTCCCCGGAGAGTTCATGGATAAAGAGATTTCATTTGATGGATTTACTTTTAAAGGGGATACCTTGAAGGTAAATCAGTTCTTTATATTGCGTTTTGGAATTATACATTGTATTGCTGATTCAGGAGCTTTTGGTATGCTTGTAGAATTTCCTGAAAACGTTCATTTCACGGATGATGTATGGCTTAATGTAAAAGGAAAAATATCCACCATGTATTACCAACCTTTTAAAGCTACCATTCCTGTTTTAAAAGTTGAAGAGTGGAAATCCATTAAGGAACCAAGTGATCCTTATACGTATAGACAATATTAGAATGAACATAAGTTTTATGGCATGTAAAGAAAGGTTAACACAACGGTGATGGTTTTCTCTGTTGTGTTAACCTTTGTTTGTTTTATTAATGCTCAACTTGCTCTCGATACCATGACCAAAACGTTTCTGTATTTGTAATAGTATGAGGTAGTTCTCCTAAATTATTTTCGTCATGTAAAAAGGACTCTTGATATTCTGCAAGGGATAGTTCCTTGAACTCAAATTCATTGTTTAACAAGTCTTTAAAAATAAAGCCACGGTCAATGATGGAAGCAATATTGCCTAATAATGTGTGACCTCCATTATCATCAAAAAAACGAAGCTGCTTAAAATTACTTAAATGAAAGCTGCGTAGTACAACATGCGTACATACTATGCATCTCACGATATTTTCGTAAGGACTTTTAACAAGTGTATAAATGGCTTCCTTTTTCGGTTGGCTCATCCTATCTCCACTCCCATAAAATAATATGTGTAACTAAAGAAGTTATGAAAATGATCTTACTTATATATAATCTAACATGGATTAGGAAGAAAGAAATGAAAAAATCATTAAATTTTGGTTAGAATTATGTAAATGTTTCAGTTGATGTCAACCAATTAGCTATAGTTGATTATATTGTGTTTAAATATGTTTTTGTAATTATTTGGAAATGTGTGTAGAATAAGAATGGTTAGGAGTATCTTCTTCATGATTGTCTGAATAGAGAAATGATGTGGGATTGGCTGTTTCATTAAGAAGAAAATAAAGGAGGGCTCATTATAGCTGAGCTAACTCCGCCTCTATTTTTAAATGAATATTTGATAGGCATTCTTCGTTAGTTTTTCCGAATACTCGTTGGCCATTAACAAGTGCGTATGGGCGCATTTTACATAAACCACATATATTTAGGCACTCATAACGCATTACAGTAACTTCAGAGTAATGTTCCAATAGCTTTTCTAGATCAATAGAAGAAAGTAAATTTGAATCACATATTTCGATAATGATAAACCCCATATTGTCTCCTAGCGTCCACTTTTTGATAACATTTTTATGAAAGAAAGCATTTTATTAGAAAAATGGAAATAACTTTGTTATATTGTATTTATACTTATTATACCATTTAGTATAATAAGTATAAAGTAAATCATCTTAAGATGTATGGCAGCTAGTTTATTATGAAGAAATGGAATGATGACATATTCACTTATTCATTTGTAATAATTATAAAGTGAAACTTCCGTCATAATTAGAAAGGAGAAGAAAGATATGAATACAGATGCTGCTACATTTAAAGAAGTTATGGGAAATTATCCTACAGGTGTAACAGTTGTAACAACAATGAGTGATAAAGGAAAACCGCTAGGATTAACTGTTAACTCTTTCGCTTCAGTATCCTTAGATCCTATGCTCATTTTATGGTCTATAGACAAAAGGGTGTCTTCGTATAATATTTTTGTTCAAGCTGAAAAATTTGCCGTACATATTCTGGCAGAAGATCAAGGCGAAATTTGCACATTGTTTGCAAGTAAAGATGTGGACCGTTTTGGAAACTGCCAGTGGAATACATCTGAAAGAAATCTACCGATTCTTCAGGATGTTTCAAGTGTGTTAGAATGTGAGACTTTCCAAACAATAGACGCTGGAGATCACATGATATTGATTGGAAAAGTCATTAACATGGAACATCAAGCTAAATCTCCACTTTTATATCACAAAAGAAAATTTGGGGCTATTCCAAAGGAATTTTATTTATAAATCTATCAATATAGTCTAATCGTATGATGTGAGGAAATACTAGTCATACGGTTAGGCAAAGAACCTATGTACGAATGAAGTAAAGAAATAGGTTCAGGATTCATTTTTCATAATCCGTTGTTATTTTTTATACTTTATTACTTAAAAAGTATGTAATATGAAAATAGGCTGTTTTCGCATTTTTTATTACCTACGACCCAGTTAGTGAATATAGGCTAGTTGATTTCCGCTTCCGTTTCAAATGACTTTTATGCTTATTTTATTCACTGGATTTATGTTAAAACAAACAATCTTATAGAAAACAAGCCATAAATAAAATAATAGTAAACTTAGGAGGAAATTTTATGTCAACATTTGAATTACCAGCATTACCTTACGCATTTAACGCCTTAGAACCACATATTGATGAACAAACAATGATGATCCACCATGATCGTCATCATGCAACATACGTTAATAATTTGAACGCAGCAATTGAAGGACATAGTGAGCTTTCTTCTCACAGTATTGAAGAGTTAGTTTCTAAAATTGAAAGTGTACCGGAAAATATTCGTACAGCAGTTCGAAACAATGGTGGTGGACATGCAAACCATAGCTTGTTCTGGACGATTATTTCACCAAATGGAGGTGGAGAACCAACAGGTGCTGTAGCAGAAGCGATAAATGAAGCATTCGGAAGCTATGAGACATTTAAAGAAGAGTTTGCTAAAGCAGCTACAACTCGATTTGGTTCTGGCTGGGCATGGCTTGTAATTGATAATGGAAAATTAGCAGTCACAAGTACAGCGAATCAAGATAATCCATTAATGGAAGGAAAAACACCTATTCTTGGTTTAGATGTGTGGGAGCATGCATATTATTTAAAATATCAAAATAAACGTCCAGACTATATTAATGCATTTTTCAATGTGATTAATTGGGATGAAGTAAATAGACGTTATTCTGTAATGAAATAAAATAGTAAAACTCTTTGGGGAAATTCAGGATATAACACGTAAAAGAATGTAAAATTTATTCACTAAAAAACCGTTGTAGAGATTGATCTTTACAACGGTTTTATATGTTTAGTGATTTGTTATCTGAATTGAATGAGAAACTTACAGTGGTTATTTCCTTCCGTTTTGCAACTTATTCTCTTTACTTGCTCGGCGTCTAAAACATTTTTAAACATTTGTGTTTCACATTGACAAGCCGTTTTGAATTCATTAGCGACAGCAAGTATAGGACAATTATATTCAGTGAGCTCGTACGTACGCTCATCGATTACTGAAATATCTGCCATATAGCCCTTTTCATTTTGAATTTTAATTATCTCTTGCATTTTATCATTGTTCGATTTGTTTTGTACCAGTGTAGTGTATTCTTCTGTAAGTCGTTTTTCTCTTTTTTTAAATAGCTGTTGAATAGATTCTTCTCCATATATATCTTTGATATCATGAAGAAATTCAACAGTAATTCCTTCATAGTTTTTTGGGAAAAGTCGTTCTCCTTTTTCTGATAAGGAATAGACTTGCAGGGGTCTTCCCATTGGCTGTTTTTCTAACTGCACATCTATTAATTGATCTTTTTCTAAAGTGTTTAAGTGTTTTCTAACAGCCATATGAGTAATTCCTAATCGTTCACCTAAGCCATTAACAGTCATAGTGGTTTCTTTCTTAATTAAATTAAGAATGCGATCTTTCGTTGAGCGATTTGATGATGGTTCCATAAGTAAACACTTCACTTTCGTTATAGATAGACGTATTAAAAGGGTCAGTTAGTGTAGGAGTAATTGATGAAGCCTACAAAATAATAAAAAAATAGTGCAAGGTTAGATGCACTACTTTCTAGATCGTTATTAAATATTATTATACTATTTAGTATAATAAATATAAAGAAAAACACCTAGATGAGTTTAGACGAAATAGTCATTAATCGCTTTGTAAATTTCTGATTATTTAGTCTATTTGGTCTCTGTAGTAAAAAGAATTGATTGTAAACTAAACGAAGGAGGTGGTGATTTTTAAAAATCACTTTACAGATGGAAGCGTAACATCTTCATGTTGAAATAGTGATGGTAAAATAAGACGAATAGTATGAAATAAATGAGACAATAATCGAGGCTGATAAAGGGAAGGATTCCAAATGGAAAATAGAGGGCAAGTGATATCGGAAGGCGTGAAAGCTCAAATCATTCAACTGATAAAAAAAGGAATGAAGCCGAATAAAATTGCGGAAGCAATGGTTCAACAAGGATTTGATTCAAACTCTACTTACAGGACGGTATTAGAGATAGTTGAACAGCAGTTTTGGTCTAAAAATGGTATAGTCACACAATCGGCTTCTGCTGAAATACCTACAATTGGAGAGAAAGGTTATCTCATTCATACAACTGATTGTGAGATTACAGTGAGGATGAGAATGGATAAGCCACTTGTTTTATTGTTAGAAAATTTATTGAGTTACGAAGAATGTGATCAGCTTATTCAACTGGCTAAGCCTCGTTTAAAACCATCTCTTGTAGTTGACCAAAAAACGGGTGAAGAAAAAGCTTCAGCAGGTAGAACGAGCAAAGGCATGTATTTTGTAAATGAAGAGAATGATTTATTACGCAAAATTGAGAGAAGAATAGCTGAGCTAACAAATTATCCAATCGAAAACGGAGAAGGGACTCAAGTTCTTCATTATGAGGTAGGGGAAGAATATAAACCACATTATGATTTTTTTCCAACCAATAAAGTAGATTCAAATAAAGGTGGGCAGAGGATTGGAACATTATTAATGTATCTTAATGATGTACAGCATGGAGGAGAAACAACCTTTCCTTATGTAAATCTTTCGATAGCACCTAAGAAAGGGACGGGGATATATTTTCACTATACGAACAGTCAAGGGAAAGTAGACCGCCTTTCGTTACATAAAAGTAATCCTGTAATAGAGGGCGAGAAATGGGTGGCAACCAAATGGATTCGTCAAACAAATATTTATTCTTCGTCACTATCTAATGAAAAACTTACCACTAATATATAGAGTTGATTTAGAAACTAACAGTTATAAAGTGACTAAATTAACATTTAGGGGGGAATGTTCGATGGCTTATGTAATAACTTCACCATGCATGACAGAAAAAGCAGCAGATTGTATGGATGTTTGTTCTGTAGATTGTATTGAACTTGGAGCAGATCAATATTTTATTAATCCTGTAGAATGTATAGATTGTGGTGCATGTGAGTTTGCTTGTCCAGTAGAAGCCATTTTTCATGAAGATGATTTAGCTGAGGAAGATGAGTCTTTCCTTGAAAAAGCAAAGAAACATTTCCAATTATCATAATTGTAAAATGTATTATTCCAGGAATAAGTGAAGAAATCGAAAAAGGTGAAATGAGCCAATCGTTTCACCTTTTTTGTTTCTTTAATATTCTATCCTACTGCCATTCCAGTGAAAAGAATAATCCATCCGATTTCGCTATGAAGAGTAAAGGTAAAACAAAGTTTGTTTCTGGTGCACTTTATGCTTAACCTATTGAAAAAACGGCTTCTAATCATTTGCCCAACACTCAGGGAATTTCCTTCACAATAAGACATTATTGTGAACTTTTTTATTATATGCTGTTAACATATTGCATAATGATACGCATGAGCATACAATAAAAGTATAGCAAATATGAACATATGAGCATATAAGCAAATGTTATTAAGCTCGAAAATTGGAGATGCTAAAACTAAAACAAAATATATAAAGGCTGCTTTCTAAAAGATTGTTGTTCTTAAATAAGTTTAATGAATAAAAGGAGTAAAAAATTCAAGTGGATTGAAAGGTCCTAAAACAGAATTTAACTCAGCTTAAATTCACTACTTGTTCATAGGCAGCACAGAATGAGAAAACAAACTATGTAAAATAACGATACATGTAGAACATTGTAAATAAATATTATGGCGATTATTTGTAAGGGAGGGAAAGTCATGATGAATAATACTGTACAAAAGAAAGAATATATTCTTGAAGGATTAGATTGCGCTAATTGCGCAGCCAAAATTGAAAGAAGCGTTAAAAAAATTGATGATGTTAATGAATGCTCTGTAAACTTTGCTACTAAAACTTTAATGATTGAAACAGATGCAAAAAAAATGGTTACAGTTTCGGAAGAGGCTGTTCGGGTTGTAAAACAGACAGAACCTGAAGTAGTTATAATTGAAAAAAAACGAGCACAAATTGAATATGAATTACAAGGATTAGATTGTGCTAATTGTGCGGCTAAAATTGAAGAAGAAGTAAGGGCTTTATCAGGCGTTTCAGATGTGCAATTGAGTTTTGTTACAAGAAAGCTTTCTTTTCATCTAGATTCACAAATGAAGCCATTAGAAATTGAAAATCATATAAAAAAAATAGTCAACCGACTTGAACCGGATGTTACCGTCGTGAAAATGAATTCTTCTGTAAAGAAAAGTTCAGAAGGAACGCAGTTTGAAGCCATTAAACCGACGGTCATGCGATTAATTGTTGGTGGAGTTTTAACATTAATCGCTGCTTTAACGTCTTTTTCAACCACTATCGAGTTTGCTTTATTTTTTATTGCATATCTAATCGTTGGTGGAGATGTATTATTAAAAGCGGCTAAAAATATTATTAGAGGAAAAGTATTTGATGAAAACTTTTTAATGGCTATCGCAACAATTGGTGCCTTTTTAATAGGAGAGTTTCCGGAAGGCGTTTCGGTTATGCTCTTCTATCAAATAGGAGAGTTATTCCAAAAAGTTGCTGTAAACAAATCTAGAAAATCAATTGCTGATTTAATGGACATTCGCCCTGATTATGCTAATGTCTTTCGAGATGGCGAATATAAAACAGTATCTCCGGAAGAAGTAATAATAGGTGAAACGATTATTGTTAAACCAGGTGAAAAAGTACCGCTAGATGGAATAATCATTACGGGAACATCATCGATGGATACATCTGCATTAACAGGAGAATCTGTACCAAGAGAAGTGACTGAGGGAAGCGAGGTACTCTCTGGTTTTATTAATAAAAATGGAGTTATTACGTTACAAGTTCAAAAAGGCTTTGAAGAATCTACTGTTTCAAAGATATTAGAACTTGTACAAAATGCGAGTAATCGCAAAGCTCCGACAGAAAATTTCATTACAAAATTTGCGAGATATTATACACCATTCGTCGTTATAACAGCAGCATTATTAGCGTTTGTTCCACCGTTAATCATTTCAGGGGAATTGTTTTCTGATTGGATTTATCGAGCATTGGTATTCTTAGTTATATCCTGTCCTTGTGCTTTAGTTGTTTCGATTCCACTAGGATTTTTTGGAGGAATAGGAGCAGCATCCAGAAAAGGAATTTTAATTAAAGGAAGCAACTATTTAGAAGCATTAAATGATGTGAAATACGTAGTTTTCGATAAGACTGGAACGCTAACAAAAGGTGTATTCGAAGTTACAAATGTTCAAGCAGTTGATGGCTATACTCGTGAACAAGTAATAGAATATGCGGCATATGCTGAAGCATATTCAAATCATCCGATTGCCGTCTCTATCCGAAATGCTTTTGGAGCAGAATTAAACAAAGATCAAATAAACGATTATGAAGAAGTTACTGGGCATGGCACTGTTGTTAAATGGAAGGACGATGAGATTCTTGCAGGAAACAAAAAACTAATGAAAGAAAAGAATATTGCCTATACCGCTGTCGATTCAATTGGAACAATTGTATATGTAGCAGTAAATAACATGTTTATTGGAAGTATCGTTATTTCTGATGAAATTAAAGAAGATGCTAAAAAAGCAATTACGATGTTAAAAGAACTTGGTGTAAAGAAAACCATTATGCTTACAGGAGATGCAAAATCTGTTGGAGACAAAGTTGCAGCTACTTTGGGGTTAGATGATATTCATGCAGAGTTACTTCCACATCAAAAAGTGGAGCAATTTGAGAAAATTGAACAAGAAAAACATGCCAAAGAAAAAATTGTATTTGTTGGAGATGGCATTAATGATACGCCTGTTTTAGCAAGAGCTGATATTGGAATGGCAATGGGAGGCTTAGGCAGCGATGCAGCGATTGAAGCAGCTGATATCGTTATTATGAATGACGAGCCTTCAAGAATTGCAACAGCTATAAATGTTGCTAAACGTACAAGAGTAATTGTATGGCAAAATATTATTTTTGCCTTTGTAGTAAAAGGATTCTTCCTACTATTAGGAGCATTTGGTATTGCAACCATGTGGGAAGCTGTATTTGCTGACGTTGGTGTTACCGTACTCGCTGTTCTCAATTCAATTCGAGTATTAAAAGTCGATAAAGAATAAATGCTATAAAGATTGGCTTTGTTATAGATTATTGTTAATTGAAACTATTATCAGCGATGAAATCTTTAATTAAGGCGTCTTGCATGAAACTTAATGCAGGACGCCTTTTAGTTGAAATAAATGAGCTGTACACATATGTATTGTTGCCTATGTATCTATAGAGAACAGATTGTTACGGGTTTTGACTGGACAGACACTATATAGCAATCAAAAATATTTCGTTTGTATTTAATGATTACTTTTATTTTTGATAAAGGCTCTGTTATACCTTGATGTTAATTTAAAATGAATGGAAAGTGCATAAATAGCGAGACTTCTGTGGGAATAGCAGTTCAAGTGAGATTCCACAGCGAGCGTTTTTAGTCTATCAGCACTAGAATTGAACAGAACCTTGATAAAAATAGTATTGTAAATAGGATAACCTTGTTTTTTGTTCAGATTAATTTAAATAAAATTTTTCTGAAGTATTTTATTCATTTTGAAGTTTAGTATCTGATTTTGAAATGTTCTTTTTGAATAGATGTGTACGAATCCATGGAAGTACCCAACGATCTCCCCCAAAACGACCAGCATTAGCACCAGCGATGAGAATAATAAATCCGTATAATATGAACGAAGGATTTGTTGAAACTGTTCCACCAAAGAAAAACATGAAATTCATTAATAATCCAAAGAATGCAGCGGCAGTTGTTAATGTACCAAGAATAAGACCTAAACCTATTAATAATTCACCCCAAGGAACTAACACATTAATTAGACCCGTATTTGAAACCGCGAAATGTTCAATAAACGAAACATACAGAGGATAAACAACGTCTCCGTCTGGTCCTTTTACTGGATTTGCAACAATATTACCAAGGTAGCCAGTAGCGTCAAAACCTCCAGTAATTTTCTCTAATCCATGTGTAAACCATTGATACCCAATATATACTCTTATTATTAAAAGAAGTCCAGAAGCATAAATATTATTTCGAAGCCAGTTCATCATAACTATTCCTCCTGATTGTAAAAAATATAAATATAATTGAATATTGAAATATAAACCCGTAAATATCTCGAATTCGAATTATATTAAAAGTATAATACCAATATTATTTATAATTATTTTAGTTTTGTAATAATTGTAATTTTTTATTCATAGATTATCGACAATCTATGAACGATTTGTAAAAAAGACTTGCAATGATGATAATGATTATCATTGTAGCTATATCAAGGGCTTTTATTTAATGAAGTTTATGTATTTGATATCAAAATAGAAAATTAGTAGTCAGACATAATTGTTCTACACCTTTACATAAAATGACTAATATGAACCGAAATTGCTATAAGAGGATGGGTGAGGAATTGAATTCGATATATAGGATCCTTGACGATGTTCAAAATACGACAGTCGAAAGTGTATTGGTAACGATTATCCACGTAGATGGGTCTGCTTACTTGCGTGAAGGATCGACGATGTTAATTAAAAAAGACGGAACTTGTATAGGTGTAATTAGTCCAGGATGTATGGAGGAAGATTTAGTTCTCCATTCACAAGGTGTATTTGTAACGAAGCGCTCGACAACTTTAGTATATGACATGGAAAGTGATTGGGAATTAGGGATAGGAACAGGCTGTAATGGTACTATTTACGTTACATTAGAGTTCATTGATGATACTTTAAGAAACTTATTAGCTAGTATCACGGAATATATTCAAAGAAATCAATCCGTTATTCTTCAAAAAAAGCTCAGCTTTGAATGGGATATATTTGAATCTGATATTCAAGTAATTGAAGATTTCAGTGAAAATAAAATATATGACTTGCAAGGTCTACAAAAGATGGATTCTTATTGGATATATACTCAAATGATTCAACCAAAACCTCGCTTAATTATATTTGGTGCTGGGATAGATGTTAAGCCAGTTGCTATGCTAGCTGCCACTATAGGATTATCTGTAACAGTATGTGATTGGAGACCGGCACTTTGTAATAAAGAAAATATTCCTTTTGCAGATCATTACGTGATTGGATTTCCAAATGAAATCATGGAACAGATTACCTTCAGTGAAAAGGATTGTGTGATCATTATGACACATCATTTTCAACGTGATCAAGAAATAGTAGCACATATTATCAAGCAGAATTTATTGTATGTTGGAATTATGGGATCTAAAAAGCGAACAAAAGCGGTATTTCATCATGATATCCCTGATTATATTCATTATCCAATTGGATTATCCATTGGCGCGAAAGGACCTGAGGAAATCGCGATAAGTATTATTGGAGAAATTATTAAAGAATTAAGATTGAAAGAAACATACTTATGAAGATAACGGGTGTATACTTAGCCGCTGGCAATAGTAAGCGCATGGGAAAAGATAAATTAACGTTACAAATAGCAAACAAGCAAATCGGAATCTGGGCTTTAAATGAGGCGATTATTTCTAACCTTAATCACATCATCATTGTGACTAAATGTAATCACCATTTGGATTTTTCAGGCTTAAGCAAGGATAAATTAAACTGTATAGAAATAGCTAATTATGAATACGGTCAATCCTATTCTCTAAAAAAAGGAGTAGAGAAAGCAGAAAATCTTGAATCTGATGCTGTTTTAATTTTTTTAGCTGATCAACCCTTCATTACTTCAGAAATGCTTAACATTCTAATAACTACATTTAATCAAAATCTCAATTCCTCTTTCATTGCTTCTAGTAATCACGGACAAATTCAACCTCCTATCTTAATATCCAAAAATCTATTTTATGAGTTAAAACAAATACGAGGAGATCAAGGTGCGAAATCAGTAATAGAAAAAAATCGTGAAAAAGGTTTACTGATTCCTTTTGATGATAAGCAGTTATTTATTGATATCGATGAGTGGTCAGATTATGTTTATTGGAAAAAGCTTGTGGAAAGCACTGTTTCGAAGGGGAGTGAAGATGATTCCTGAGATGCCTCTATGCACGCTATTGCATTTATATAAAATTCATTAATACGGTTGTATTCCTATTATTTTCAAATGGCAGAAAGGAGCTTGACATGGATACGATTGGTCAAGGTGTGATTCGAAAAGAAGCATGGGAGAAGGTAACGGGTAAAGCTACGTATACCGGTGATGTACAAGAGGCTGGAATGCTTCATGTGAAAAAAGTCATTAGTCCATATGGACATGCGCTAATTAAAAAGATTGATTCATCGATGGCAAAAACTCTTCCGGGTGTTCGTGCCATCATTGTTGGAGGAGATTTACCTTTAACAGGGGAAGAAATAAGAGATAGATACCCGATTGCATATGGAAAAGTACGTTATTACGGGGAAGTGGTTGCTCTAATCGTCGCAGATACAATGCTGCAAGCTACATATGCGGCTAACTTTATTCATATTACTTATGATCGTTTACCTGTTATCAACTCCCCACGCGAAGCTTTAGACCCAAAAGCTCCTATTCTTCATGAACAATTGGAGAATTATCAGAAAATACCTGAGGTGTACCCTGTTCTGGGAACAAATATTGCTAATTTCACCAAAATTCGTAAAGGGAATAAAGCTATAGGCTGGCAGAAAAGTGAGGTGATGATTGAACAAAAGTTCTCCTTTGCACCTTCTGACCATATCGCGATGGAGCCAAGATGTTCCTTAGCAGAAATAAAGGACGATGGGAAAATTATGATTACTTCCTCATCACAAGGACCATTTATGATCAAAAGACTGATTAGTCAATACTTTGGAATTGAGATGGGAAATGTCATCGTTAATACGCCGTTTGTTGGAGGTGCATATGGAGGAAAGGCAGCTGTGCAATTGGAGCTTCTAGCCTATATTGCGTCAAAAGCGGTTGGGGGAAGACTGGTAAAGGTAGAAAACAGTCGTGAAGAGGATATCGTTACATCACCTTGTCATATAGGGTTAGATGCAACCGTAAGATTAGGCTGTACAAAAGATGGAAAGCTCCAGGTAGCTGAATTAACATATCTGTGGGATGGAGGAGCATACGGTGATAAAGCTACAGATTTGAGTAGAGCAGGTGCTGTAGATTGTACCGGACCTTATCGAATTAATCATGTGTGGTGCGATTCACTTTGTATGTATACAAATCATCCATATGCAACTCCGTTTAGAGGATTTGCACATTCTGAAGTTCTATTTGCTTTTGAACGAACAATGGATATGCTTGCTCAGAAATTGAATATAGATCCACTTTATTTGCGGGAAATAAATGCGATTCAACCAGGTGATTCTTCACCAACTCAAGTGAAACTAAATAGAAGTACGGTAGGAAATCTTCCTAAATGTATAAAAAAATTAAAAAGTTTAATGAATTGGGAAGAGGGTCAAGTATTTAAGAAAAAAAATAATAAGATCATTGCAAAAGGAATTAGCTGTGTGTGGAAAAATTCTACGATTGATACAAACGCAAGCTCAGGTGTTATTTTAACATTTAATCCGGATGGAACGGTAAATGTAATAACAGGTGTTATTGAAATAGGAACGGGAACAAAGACTGTGTTAGCGCAAATAGTTGCTGATAAGCTAAAGATGGGCATAGATCGCGTTAAAGTTCAAATGAAAGTAAATACACAAAGTACTCCGGAACATTGGAAAACGGTAGCCAGTCGGGGAACTTTCATGGCTGGTCGTGCAGCTCTTCAAGCATGCGAAGATGCGATTTCGCAAATAAAACGAATAGCAGCTACCGTTTTTCGAGCTTCAGTAGATGATATCGATCTTGGAGAAGAAAAAGTATTTTTACGTAATAATCCATCTGTCAGTCTACCATACAAAGAATTAGTATATGGATATACGTATCCAAATGGGAATGCCATTGGTGGGCAGATTATAGGAAAGGGTCATTTTATTTTCCAAGGACTGACGAAATTAGACGCAAAGACTGGTTCAGGAAATCCAGGACCAGAATGGACGGTTGCAGCACAAGGAGTAGAAGTTGAATACGATCCAATTGAATATACGTATAAAATTCTAAAAGCTGTTTCCGTAATAGATGTAGGGAAAGTTCTTAATCAAAAGACAGCGGAAGGTCAAGTGATGGGAGCTATGAGTATGGGTCTTTCTTTTGCAGGACGTGAAACGTTTTATTTTGACCAAGAAGGACGAGTGCTGAATCCACAGCTTCGAACATATCGACCGATTCGATATGGTGAACATCCTGAGTTTGTCTGTTCATTTATTGAGACAACTCAGGCTGATTATATAAATAAGGCGAGAAGTCTTGGTGAACATGGAATCTTAGGAATGCCTGCTGCATTAGGAAATAGTCTTTCTTTAGCTGCAGGAATTCCATTAAATCATTTACCTTTACTACCAGAGTTAATATGGAGAAGTAAAGAGGGGGAACCAAAATAATGCTGTCTCCACATTTAGTATATTTTAAGCCTAATACCATTCAGGAAGCGACTAAGCTCTTTCAAGATTTAAGAGAAAAAGGAAAAAAACCATTATATTATGGTGGTGGAACGGAAATTATTACATTAGCACGATTAAATCTTGTTCATACTGATGCGATTATAGATCTTAAGGTAATTTCAGAATGTAACATTTATCAATTACTTGGAGACGAATTAATAATTGGTTCGACCATAGGTCTATACAAATTTGAAGAAAAGATATTATATCCTCTGTTAACAGAAGCCTCAAAAGAAATTGCCGATCACACAGCAAGAAACAAAATTACAGTGGGTGGGAACATTTGTGGTGAAATATACTATCGAGAAGCTGTTCTTCCCTTTTTGTTAGCGGATAGTGAAGTTGTTATTGCTGGACCTAGTGGAATTAGAAAAAAACAGATAAATGATGTTTTTCAAAAAGAACTATTGTTAAATGAAGGAGAATTTTTAGTTCAAATTCTAACAAAAAAAGAAATGGTAAATGTTCCGTCTATTAGTATCAAAAAGAGAAAGCAATGGGATGATGGTTATCCTCTTGTGACTGTGGCCTCTTTGAAAAAAGATGGGTTTATTCGATTTGCGTTCAGTGGATTATGCCCATTTCCTTTTCGTTCGAAGGAAATGGAGGCAAGACTCAATGATAAAAGTTTATCTTATCAAGAACGTATTTCGGCTGCAGTTGAATATATACCTAGTCCAATATTAAATGATATTGAAGGATCGAAAGAGTATCGATTATTTGTATTAAAAAACACGTTAATCCACATTTTTTCTACATTAGGTGGTGAGGCTTTTGAATGATTTACCTAAAAATCGAAGCATGATTATATCAATACAAATTAATAATGAAAATCACGAGATAGAGGTTTTACCATCAGCTATTTTGCTAAACGTATTAAGAAATAAGCTGGGTCTGACTGGTGCTAAACGCGGGTGCTTAAATGGAGACTGTGGAGCATGTACCATTTTATATAATAATAGACCAATGAAATCATGTTTGTTATTAGTTGTTGAAGCACATCAAGCAGAAGTTATAACGATTGAAGGACTTAAAGATACACCTATTCAAAGAGCCTTTATTGATAAATTTGCCTTTCAATGCGGATATTGTACACCGGGTTTTATTATGAATAGTCATGCCCTACTTCTTAATGATCATAATCCCGATAAAGAAAAGATCATCACATGGCTGTCATCGAATATTTGTCGATGTACCGGTTACAAAGAAATTGAAGAAGCCATTATGACGGTTATAGAAAGTTCGTTAAAAGAGTGACATTCGTTTAGTCTTTGGAATAAGTTGAATACATAAGGTGTGATAATGTTGAAGAATACCTATGTAGATGCATACAATAGTCCAGAAACGAAACTAATTTATTCTGTAGAACGTAGTCTTGATCTAATTACAGCAACACTCTTGTTAACAGGACAAATTACAATTTTCGGTGTGTTTGTGAGGCCAGGAAGATTTAGCTTATCTTTAGGAGGACCTCTTTTCGGGAGTGCTCGTTTAGAAGGTAAGAATCAGGCGTTATTAGGAGATATCATTATTAATTTTATTGATGTTATTCTTGCTATCTTGTTAATTATCGGAAAAATTCATGTGACAGGAACTTTTGTTTCTTCAGGAGAATTTACTATTAATGTTTCAGGCCCTATTTTTGGGTATCCAGAAATTATTCCAATAACGATTCCACAGGAAAGCATTGAACAGTTTAATTCAATTGTAAGTAAGTATTACGTAGTGCCTCAAGAATTATTAGACCATGTGATAAGGACTGAAAAAAATGTTGGTAAATAATACAAATAATGTAAATGATACGTTAGAAACAAGAAGTCATACGTTTTTATTAGCTATACCCATTATTATTTTTATTTTCTTTTTCACACAACAAAAAACGACTGATGTTAAATAATAAATAGTGTGTTCTTTCAATTTAAGTTAAGAGGCCAATGAAAGCATTTTTCATTGGCCTCTTTTAAATATATTACTAGATAACATATGTTAAATAGATGATGTCATATAAAGCATAAGGAGTTTCAAAGTAGTTCAATATTACTTTTGAGATGGTCTTTCTTACTTCTTATTTAGTTCTTTACCCATTCCTTTTAGGAAGGCAAGGGTAAAGCCAATAGAACGATTAATATCTGGATCATTTAACGTTTTTAAAAGATTCATAACGGTAATCTTTTTATCTGTTTCAAGGAATTTAGTTCCTTCATCAATTCCTGCTACAGCACTATTCACTAGTTTTGTTGTTTTTTCTGAGTCAGCTTTCATTAAAGCCCCAGTTGCTCCAGTAATAGTGTTCATTAAATTTGTTACTGGATCTTTTGAAACCTGCTGGAGTGCAATTTTCGTAATTTGCTCTTTTGCTTGAAGCATAGTAGTAGCTGCTTCTAGCACGCCCATATCATTAAGCTCACCGATTATTTCAAAAATATGATTAATGGCTTCTTCATTGTTAGATAAGAGCTTAGTCAATTCTTCAATCTTTTGTTGTTTAATCTCTGCTTCGGTTGGTTCATACCGTTGAATATTTGTTATAGGAGCCGCCATTTATTTCATCTCCTTATTTAATAAGATATATTACTATTCAATCCGTAGAATGTGGTCATAGTGAATAACCAATTAACAAATTGCTTCATTTATATGTGGACTGATCTTTCGGCATATTTAATGTAACTCATTCGAAGTAATAGACTCTTAGAAGTGCCTTTTTTCTTCGAATGAGGATCAATGTTACAAAAATCAATCTTTATAAAATGATCACCTTTCATCTTACATATCTTAATGATTTGTAAGATGTTCGTAACCTGGACGATTCCATTTACGCTGTACCTCAACACCATTTTGAGGATAACGTTTCTTATTACGTGGATTTGTAACTGGTAGTGGATTATCTCCACATGTATTTATGACTTCCATTCGAACCTTCGTTTGTTTATAAGCTGGCGTATGTGTTCGAGTATCATAAGCAGGTCCAGTCAAGAAATTAATAGCTGAATCTTTGTCTACTGAGTTCATTGGTAAATAAAGTTCGTTCCCTTTTACACGATCTGTAATTAAAACGTTCAGCTTTACAGCACCGTAAGGAGACACTAGACGTACAAGCCCACCGTCACAAAGATTACGATCTTTAGCTAATTGAGGAGAAACCTCAACAAAAATATTAGGAACTTTTGATTGAAGACCAGATGATTTATTTGTCATGTTACCTTCATGGAAATGTTCGAGCATACGTCCATTGTTGATATGCAAATCGTACTCTTCTGGGAAATACGCCGGTTCAATCCAATCAGCTACTGCAAAGCGAGCTTTTTTGTCAGGAAAATTGAAGCCATTCACATAAAGAAGCGGTGTACTTTCTCCATCTAAGCTACCCCAAAGGAAACTATTCCAGCCTTCAAGAACTTCATAATTTGCTTTGCTAAATAGTGGTGACAAACTAGCCATTTCTGCAAAAATTTCGCTAGGACTTGTATAATTCCAATCTGCTCCAAAGCGTTTGGCTACTTCTTGAATGATCCACCAATCAGGTTTTGAATCACCTAGAGTAGGAAGTGCTTGGTAAAGTCTTTGTACTCGACGTTCTGTATTCGTAAATGTTCCTTCTTTTTCAAGTGATGGTGAAGCAGGTAATATAACATCAGCATATTGTGCCGTTCTTGAGAAGAAAATATCTTGAACAACTAAGAATTCTAGCTTCGATAGAACATCATGCACATGATTCGCATTGCTATCAACAAGAGCCATATCTTCACCCATAACATACATCGCTTTCATAGCGCCTTTATCAATGGAATCAAGCATTTGAATATTATCTAAACCTGGTTTACTATCAATTTTTACATTGTAGGCCTTTTCGAATTTTGCACGAGCTACATCATCAGTAATATGTTGATATCCTGGTAACCACCCCGGAAGAGTTCCCATATCACATGCACCTTGTACGTTATTATGACCGCGAAGAGGATATGCACCTGCCCCTGGTCTACGATAGTTCCCTGTAGCAAGTAATAGGTTAGAAATGGCAGCAGATGTCTCGGAACCACCAGTGTTTTGTGTAACGCCCATTCCCCAAAGAACACAAGTACCATCAGCGTCACGAATTATTTCGGCAATTCGTATGAGAGTTTGCTTAGATATACCTGTAATTTTCTCAGCATAATCTAATGTATATTTTGTTAATAATTTCTTATATTCATCTAAGAAATTAACATTTTCATCAATGAACTTTTGATCCTGCCAACCTTGATCAAAGATATATTTTGTTACAGCCATTAACCATACTTGGTCTGTTCCTTGCTTTGGACTAATAAAAATATCTGAGCGCTCAGCCATTTCATTCTTACGAAGATCCGCAACGATCAGCTTTTGGCCATGTAGTTTATGAGCACGTTTGACACGTGTAGCTAATACAGGGTGCCCTTCTGCTGGATTTGCTCCAACGATGATTACGAGCCCTGCTTGAGCGATATCTTTTATTGTTCCAGCGTCACCACCCATACCAACTGTACGGAACAAACCATCTGTCGCAGGAGATTGACAATAACGAGAGCAGTTATCAACGTTATTTGTTTTGAAAATTTGTCTTGCGAGTTTTTGGAACACATAGTTTTCTTCATTTGTAATTTTAGAAGATGAGATGAAACCAACAGAACCTTTTCCGTACTGTTCTTTAATACCGCCTAATTTGCTTGAAACCAAATCAAGAGCCTCTGACCAACTAGCTTCAACAAATTGACCATTTTTACGAATGAGAGGTTTTGTTATTCTTTCCTCAGAATTTACAAAGTCCCATCCGAATTTTCCTTTAACACAAGTAGATATAGCATTGACAGGAGCATCATGAGATGGTTGGACTTTAAGGATTTTTCGATCTTTTGTCCAAACTTCAAAAGAACAGCCTACACCACAAAATGTACAAACTGTTTTTGTTTTTTTCGTCCGTTTATCGCGCATTGCCGCTTCTACTTCTGATACAGCAAAGATGCTACTATAATTCGTTTCTACTTTTTTAACGATATCAATCATTGGTGTTAAAATATCATCTTCTAACCCAGTCATGAAACCAGCTTCGCCAAGCATCGATTTTTCCATTAGTGCATTACATGGACAAATCGTCACACATTGCCCACAGCTAACACAAGAAGAGTCGTTTATCGATGATCCTTTATCCCAAAGTACTCTCGGTCTTTCAGCTTCCCAATCAATAGAAAGCGTTTCATTCACTTGAAGACTTTGACATACTTCTACACATTGCCCGCAAGCTATACATTGATTTGGATCATAACGGTAAAAAGGATGGCTCATATCTACTTGATCAACACTTACTTTAGGTGTATAAGGGTATTTTTGGTGTTCAATTTCCATTAGTTCTGCCGTATTATGAAGTTTACAATTTCCGTTGTTATTGTCACAAACTGTGCAGTATAGGAGATGATTTTCGAGAATCCGATCCATTGCTTCTGTTCTAGCACTCTTCGCTTGGTTGGAGTTCAATTGAATATCCATACCATTTTCGGCAACTGTTGAACAAGAACGCATAAGCTTTCCATTCACTTCAACAATACAAGTGTCACAGGTTTGAATCGGGTCTACTTCAGGTACATAACAAATTTGAGGATGAGGTATTTCATATTGATTAATAACTTCTAAAACAGTTGATCCAGCATTTGCAAGGTACTCCTGATTATTAATACGTACCTTAATACTCGAATCCTTCATCGTTTTTCCCCCTTTAAATCGTATGAAATGATTTTTCATGTATTTAGAGATTCATAATATTTTTTTGGCTGTTTTCTAAAAGATTCTTGTTTTTATAGGCAACAAAGTATGCGGAAACATTCTATTTTTTGACCTGGATTACTTTTAGTTCAAGCATCAGGTGTTGCTACATGTAGAGAATCTGTCCGAATGGCAAAAGAGTTCATTTATTAAAAAACGATAACCCCAAGTTGAACGAGTGACTTCTATCTTAGTAAAAAAAACAATAAAAAAACCACCATGATTACACTTTCTCTAGATTAGTAAAGTGTAATTCATGGTGGAATAGTTTAATAACAAACCTTGCTAGAATACCAATCCAAACCATATAAATATCAAATAAAAAATAGAAACACAACATAAATATATTATGTATCCATCATTTATAACATTATTATACCTATAATTTTGAAAAATACAATAATATGCTTATAATCATTTTTGAGCCATATGCTTTTCTTTTTTAAAACGATAATTTATGCTGAACAATGTTGAATTCAAAGAAGTAGATTTTCATTTGGGGGAGATTAGTCTATGTCAAAGGTAGTTCATGAGTTTAATGATATTATACGTAAACTTCGTAAAGATTTGTTTGGAAAAGGACCAGAAAGAATTCATACAGTTTTTATTGAAAATATGGCAGTTTCAACATTGTATGGTAATTTAACACCAACAGAAATATTTATTTGTCAAACAGCAGATGGTAAGGAAATGATTCATGCTGCTCGAACAAAAATGATCCAGGATTTGTATGCTGTTAGTCCTCCAGATGGGATGGAGGATCTAGTAGGCGCAAAGCTTCTGCATTTATTTTCGGATATTAAGGTTGAGGAGAATATGGCTGTTTCAGTGTTTATATTCGATAAGCCTATAGATAAAAAAGGGTGATTGAAGATTTCTTTATGGAAAAAGGGGTTTTAAGGCCAGTGTGAGTGTTTACTGATTATAAGACTTTTAGTATTTGAATAGGGGGAGGGATGGAATGATGAAAGCGGTCACTATGAGAAGAGAAGTTATTCGTGTCTCAAACGGTTGCGCTGATAAAATAAATGATTTAGTCGTAACAGAATATCCAGTAACAGTTAAGATTAATGGTGAGGAATTCGTTACAATGGTTTGTACACCTGAGTATATTGAAGAAATGGTAATCGGATATTTAACATCGGAAGGAATTATTCGAAAGTACGAAGAAATAAGGGATATTTGGGTACAAGATAAGGCTGGTATTGTCCATGTAAAAACGGACAAGTTAAATCCATTTCACCTTAAACTCCAGAATAAAAGGTATATTACTTCATGTTGTGGTATGAGTAGACAAGGCTTCGTATTCGCTAATGATGCCTTAACAGTTAAAGAAATGAAGGATATAAAAATTAAGATTACTGCTAATGATTGTTTTCGATTAATGGATACATTACAGAAATCAGCAGCTATTTTTCAAAGTACAGGTGGAGTACATAATGCAGCACTTTGTGATGAAGACGGAATAATTATTAGCCGAATGGATATAGGAAGGCACAATGCCCTAGATAAAATATACGGACATTGTATAAAACAAGGTTTATCTATGGAGGGAAAAATAATCGTCTTTAGTGGGCGAATTTCATCAGAAATTCTATTAAAAGTAGCGAAAATTGGATGTGAAATTATTCTGTCTAAATCTGCTCCAACTGAATTCGCCTTACAATCAGCAGAAGAATTAGGAATTACAACTGTTGGATTTATTCGTAATCAGTCATTAAACATATACACGCATCCAGAAAGAATCTTATTAGATAACGAAATGTAATTAACATATATAAACTTAAAATGAAAGACATAAAATAAAAAAAGTATGGACATTTTTTTACTTTTTTTGATATCATATTTATGTTCTGAAAAGAATTATGAAAAATTTGCAAGGTCTGCAAATTTTTTATTTTATATTCTTACTTAATGAAGATTGATTTTATTGTAAATGATATGCAGTAAAGTTAGGCAACGTTAAAAATTCCTATTGTTTAATAGGCTTTTTAATGTTGCCTTTTTTATTGGATAAAAATTATGTTTTTACAAGTAGTTGGGTGTTTAGCTCCAGCGCTTAGTTTCAGTTTCGCAAGGCCATAAGTCAATCCGTTTAGGAGTAAAAGAGTGCCTTTTTTAGAACTACTTATGCTGACCGAGGCTTCCAAAAGCGCTTGTGCTTTTCTTAATATATGGGAGAGTTAAAAGGGGGAGAGGTTTGATGGGATTCAACAAGCCACAAGAAATTGCTGAAATGAGTATTAATGCAGGGGTGCAAAAGGCAAAGCTACCATTATCAATTATGCTAATTCTTGGATTTTTAGGAGGAGCTTTCATTTCATTAGGTTTCCTACTTGATATCCGAGTTATTGGAAATTTGCCAGTGGAATGGGGCAGTTTATCATCATTTTTAGGTGCAGCAGTCTTTCCATTAGGTCTTATTCTTATTGTGATTGCCGGAGGAGAATTAATAACAGGTAATATTATGACTGTAGCTATGGCTTTTTTCTCGAAAAAAGTGACGATAAAAGAATTATTAAATAATTGGTTTTGGATTACATTAGCGAATTTAATAGGGGCTCTATTTGTTGCTTATTTTTTTGGACATGTAGTTGGGTTAACTGAAACAGGACCATTTATGGATAAAACAATTGCTATTGCACAAGCAAAAGTAAATGATTCTTTTTTTCAAACGATTATTTCTGCCATTGGCTGCAATTGGTTAGTTTGTTTGGCCATTTGGATTGCTTTCGCAGCAAATGATGTGGTGGGGAAAATTTTTGGAATTTGGTTTCCAATTATGGCTTTTGTTGCAATTGGTTTTCAACACGTTGTTGCTAATATGTTCGTTATACCAGCAGCTATTTTTGCGAATGCGTTATCATGGGGAGATTTTATTCAAAATATTATTCCGACATTCATAGGTAATGTAATTGGAGGAGCGGTATTCGTAGGATTAGCATATTTTGTTTCTTACTCCAAACCTAAGCTAAAAACACAGAAGTTAAAGAAAGTTTCTTAAATAAAATAATTATTATATAAAGGATAATAATTTCACAAAAAACCAAATGATGAATCATCGTTTGGTTTTTTGTGTTTTTATATCATTTTCAAATCATACATGGTGTTTCTAGTTATTTCCAACAAGAAGGAGTGATAAATAAGTGAATAATAAAAGTCAAATAAAAACATATAAATTATCTAAAAATATTATATGTATCTAATTTTTTTGTCACAACACGAACACTAGAAAACTTTTTAAAGTTTTCTAGTGTTCGTGTTATTATTTTAAGTGAAGAAAGGATTTAATGAATTTTATAACACTTCAAAAATTCGCAATAATAATACTGTAAAAAATATTTTGATATTTCTTAAAAATGAATATGTGAAGTTTGTAACAAAGATACCTTTGTGTTCATTTATTTGAAAGGAGTTTGAGTTTCATGGAATGGATTAATCAAATACCAACTGAAAAAATTGTAGAGTGGAGAAGACATATACATCAAAACCCTGAATTATCTTTTAAAGAATATAAAACAGCACAATATATTTATGATACTCTGTCTACTTTTCCAAATTTGGAGATTACTAGACCGACAGAAACAAGCGTTGTAGCAACATTAGCTGGGGGTGCTGGAGAAGGAAAGATAATTGCTCTTCGCGCTGACATTGATGCACTGCCGATGCAAGAGGAATCTAATGTGGAATTTAAATCAATAAATGATAATATTGCACATACTTGTGGTCATGATACACATACAGCGATGTTACTAGGTACTGCCTCAGTTCTTTCCAATATGAAAGATGAAATTGCTGGAACGGTTAAATTCATCTTTCAACATGCGGAGGAGTTAACACCAGGTGGTGCACAACAACTTGTAGATGCAGGTGTACTTGAAGGCGTAGATGAAATTTACGGAATTCATATTTTACCTAGATTGAAAGAGGGCTCACTTGGAGTTACATCCGGATATGCTACTACAGCAGCTGATGGATTCTTCTTAAAAATCCAAGGTAAAGGATCACATGCTTCTACACCAGAATTATCTATTGATCCGATTGTAGTAGGTAGCGAAATTGTAATGGCGTTACAAACTGTTGTATCTAGAAGTGTAAAACCAAGTGAAATGGCAGTGTTAAGCATTGGTGAATTTCATAGTGGACAAGCACCAAATATTATTGCTGATACTGCAACATTAAGTTGTTCTATTCGATCATTACATGATGAAGTACGAGATTTAATGGAAAGTCGAGTGAAAAAAATTATTGAAAATGTGACCGCTTCACATGGAGCAACATACGAATTGGATTACATTCGTGGCTATTCTGCACTGTACAACACACCTGAGTTAGCTGCAAAAGCAAAAGAATCGGCTATTCGTGTGTTAGGAGAAGAACTGGTTTATGATTCTCCAATGTTAATGGCAAGTGAAGATTTTTCCGCTTACGCTAAGGTGATTCCTGCTTGCTTCTTATGGCTTGGCGGAGGCACAGAAGAACAAGGGTGTGGTTATATGAACCACCATCCTAAATTCAAAGTAATGGAAGAAGCTATGTTTAATGGGACAAAGGTTGAAGTTCAGTTAATCTTAGATATATTAGGAAAGAAGTAGAAATATAGTGCTCAAGAATGGCTATCTCTCTTATTCTGATTAAAAGAATAGGAGAGATGAATTTCATGTAACGTATAACCAGAACTTTTTATCGCTTATAGATGAATGAAATTATTCGATTTATATAGAAAATAAGGAAGGTGCTAAAAAAATGGCTAAAAATAGTAAAATATTTTATGGTTGGTGGATTGTATTAACCGCATTTATGTCTATGACGTTTCTATTCGCACCAGTTGTTAATCTTATCTCATTTTTTACCGATCCAGTTTCGAAAGATCTAGGTATCGAAAGATCGCAATTTTCATATTATTTCACAATTGTAACATTGGTTGGTATGGTTGTAGCTCCAATTGCTGGGAACCTGCTTAAAAGAGTGAATATAAGAGTATTTATGACAGTTTGTACGATTCTTGGAGCCGGATCTTATATCGGTTTCTCTTTTGCAACAAACATTTGGGTGATTTACGCTTTATCGGTATTACAAGGGATTGCCCTGTTAGCAGGATGTATTGTTCCTTCATCTGTTTTAATTGCAAACTGGTTTAATGAAAAACGTGGATTAGCATTAGGGATTGCTTTGTCAGGTAGTGGTGTAGGGGGAATTATTCTTACTCCGATTGTTTCATATTTAATTGAGTCATTTGGCTGGAGAACAACTTATCTTATTATAGGATTTGTAATTCTTATTACGGTTGTTCCTCTTACATTATTTGTAGTTAGATTTCGTCCTTCTGATATTGGTCTAACTCCACTTGGAGAATCACCTACACAAAATAAAGAAAGAGTATTAACTGGTGTAAGCCAAAAAGATGCTATTAAAACACTATCATTTTGGATTTTATGTTTAGCCATTATCGTAACAGGTATTGTAGCAAATACAATGATTATTAACTTAGCTCCTTTCTTAACAGATATTGGTGCTCCAGTGTCTAAAGCAGCTTTCTTAATGTCTCTAGGTTCAGCGATGGTAATTGTTGGAAAACTTGTTGTTGGTAAACTATTTGATAATCTAAAAATTGATATTATGATTATTGCACTGGGTGTTTGTAATATCTTAAGTTTCGTATTCTTGAAAAATGCTGATGCAATGCTTTCTGGTATCTTATATGCTACCTTTACTGGATTTGGAGCGACAGCATTAACTATTGCACCTTCTTATATTACACCATACATTTTTGGTGAAAAAGATTTTGGTCCAATCTTTGGTATTGTTTCTACATTCTCATCATTGGGAACAGCATTATCTGCAGTCTTCGGTGGTATCGTATATGGTATCAATCATTCTTATTTCTTAGTTTTAAATGTATTAATTGTACTTTCTGTTGTAAGTTTCTGCTTGTATTTCCTAGCTGTTAGACTTAAACCAAAATATGCTGAGAATGTTGAGTTTGCTACCAACACTAAAGCTTGATAGTCATTGTGATAGATATTTAACGAATAGAAATAACTAAGGATTTTGAAGGTGAAATACCATTCGTATTAAACTTGGTTTGGGTATGGGAGACCATATAGAATGAACAATTTAATCAAAATTCAATAGATACTTTTAAGCAAAATAAGAGCTAACTGCAAATGAGTATGAAGAAATTACTTATTGTGGTTAGCTTTTTAGATTGCTTAAGAAGGGTATCTTAAAAGCGTAGGACGTTACAAAAGTGATATTTAATTACTTTTGTAACGTCCTTATTTTAACTGTATCATTTTGGTTAATTGACAATAAACATTTGAATAAGCATTTCAAAAGAGTAAATGAGCATGGTATTTACATCAAACTCATAATCTGTCATTTCTGTTTCAAAAGCCTGATTAATCACGGAGGTTAATATGAAAATTAATAGTTCTACTGTTTGATCTTCATTTATTGTGGTAGGAGTACCAGGAATCTGTGGACATTTTTTGATAAATATTCCTTTTTCTACTCCTTCTCTGTAAATTTGTCTAACATAGTCTCTTCGATTCTCACTGAATGCTCTAAATTTTTCCCAATCATGTGGGAAAAATTTTCTTAATTCATTAAGATATTTTTTTCTTAACATTTTAATGTTATATAGAAAAAATACAGCACGTAATTTTTCTACATAATCGTCTTTTTGGTTGATGATTGTTTTCATCTCTTCTAAATCAGTAGCAATGATTGAATCACATATAGAGCTAATTAATTCATTTTTATTTTTGTAGTGTAAATAGATTGTTCGTTTACTGATTCGTAAATTTTGGGCTAATTCATCCATAGTAAATTTACGAAATCCATATATTTCGATTAGTTTTTTTCCTTCTTCAATAATTCTTTGCTCAGTATTCATAGGTATGCACCTTCTATACGAAAATAATAGTATCTTGTCTTATTTACTTTCTATCTTTAATAGGTACTCTTTAATATGCAAGCCACCACCATAGCCAACAAGTTTACCGTTTGCTCCAATCACTCGATGACAAGGGATAAAAATAGGAATTGGATTTCGGTTATTGGCCATTCCGACTGCTCTCATAGCCTTAGGGTTATTGATACTTTCGGCTATTTGTTTGTAACTTCGCGTTTCTCCATAAGGTATCGTATAAAGACTATTCCAAACATTTTTCATAAATTCTGTACCATTTGGAGATAGAGGTAATGTAAAGTTTGTTTGTTTTCCAGAAAAATAGTTGTGTAATTGTCTTCCTGCTTCTTTTAATAATTCAGTTTCAACTATGGTCACATCTTGAGGAATTTCTTCATCTTGAAAATAGACACGAGTAATAGCTGTTCCGTTTTCCTCAATTCCTATTTTCCCAATGTCTGTTTGATAGAAAAAAATATTTTTCATTAATTATATGACCTCCACATTGCGATAAATCATAATCCATTATTTGAACAGAATTGTGATCTGTGTAATCTTCTTTGTCATTTGCAAATACTGTCTTAGTTATTTCTAGTAAAGGGTGAATGTAATAAAAATACCTGTTTTTTTATTGTGTTTAATATGATTTTAGCATAAACATGCTAATCTACTAAGTATTCACTAGTGGTAATTTTAAGAATTATTTTAGGTTGTTTTCAAGTAACAAGTAGTGTAGAAAGTTTAGATGTAATCATCCTTCAGAATCTTTTTAGGATGTTAGAAGGGATTCATTATCTTCCTTTTCATTGAATTTTTATTTTTTTGAATAGATTAAGAATTAGATATTTATTGAATGATCTGTCATTTCTTCCTTTCCACTAAAAACTATTGTGTGTATGATAATATTATCGACAAAAATGGGAGTTGGATGATGTGATTAAAGCTGTTTTTTTTGATTTAGATGATACGTTACTTTGGGATCATAAGAGTATAAGTGAGGCTTTTCGAGCCACTTGTGAGTATGCTTCGGAGAAATATGATGTAGATGCAAGTGAATTAGAGGAGGCTGTACGTGAAGCAGCACAAGCTCTTTATTCTGCATATGAAACATATGATTTTACAAAAATGATAGGAATTAATCCTTTTGAAGGTTTATGGGGGAATTTTGGAGATGAAGGATTAGAGTTTAATAAAATGAAAGAGATTGTTCCAGGGTATCGAAAAGATGCTTGGATAAATGGATTAAAAAAACTAGGAATTGATGATCAGGAATTTGGTGAAGAACTAGCTGAAAGATTTCCTCTTGAAAGAAAACTTCATCCCTTTGTTTATGAAGAAACATTCCAGGTTTTAGATAAATTGAAAGAAAAGTATGCATTGTTATTATTAACAAATGGTTCTCCAGAATTACAAAATACTAAGCTTGAAATTACGCCTGAAATTGGTCCATATTTCGATCAAATAGTTATTTCAGGAGCATTTGGAAAAGGAAAGCCAGACGTTAGTATTTTTGAACATGCACTTAATTTAATGAATGTTAGCAAAGATGAAGCAATTATGGTTGGGGATAATTTGATGACAGATATTTTAGGGGCATCACGTGCTGGCATGAAGTCCGTTTGGATTAATCGTCATAATAAGGAACGAAATGAAGTTATTCCAACTTATGAAATTAAACATTTGGAAGAGTTATATACAATCTTAGAAGAGCTAAAATAAAGAGAGCTTACTCAGTAACATCAGCTTTTTAGAAAATTAAAGTACACATAAAAACATTATATATTTTCAAAAAAAGCTGATAAGGCGTTGGGACCTCTCAAAAGTGATTAAAGCGGTATCCCTTTTAACAAGAAGATACCGCTTTTTAGATATATCAATTAAGATTCTTCTGTTTTAAATTGATTGCTGACCTCATTTAATTCACTTGCTGTTGTACTTAACTCATTTACAAGATGGCTCAATGATTGAACAGAAGCGTTAATTTCCTGTCCAGAAGCGGATACCTGTTCAATACTTGCTGCATTTTCCTCTGAAATAGATGCTAGTTCCATAATGGATTGATTAATATCTGATTCCTTTTCCGTTACCAATGCTAATTGTGTTCTCATATCTATTGCTAACTCATTCATATGAGATAGTGATGAAGAAATATGCTCAAATGTTTCACCTGTTTTATGTAAATTCGTTCTACCATTTGATACTTTTTCTAAACCAAACTTTAAAATATCAACCATTTTTAATGAATTGTCTGTAGCAGTCGTTACAATCGAATGAATATCCTTAACTGAGGAAGATACTTCTTGAGATAATTTCCCCACTTCACCAGCAACAACCGCAAAACCTTTACCATGCTCCCCCGCTCTAGCTGCTTCAATAGAAGCATTTAAAGACAATAGGTTGGTTTGGTCAGCAATGTCACTAATAATCGTTACAAGCGATGCTACTTTCTTATTTTCCTCATTTAACATTTTGACCTCTTCTACCGCTTTAGTGATAACTTGATAGATTTCCTCCATTTGTTCTTTCGATTCGTTCATTAATTTAGTACCAGTGTGACTATCATTTAATAATTTTTGTGTTGAATCTACAATGGTATTCCCTTGTTCGGCTGTCTGTTGATATAAGCTCGTAAAGTCCAACATCAATTCGTTTAAGTCTGAAGCAAGTTGTGCTTCAGATTCAGCAGCTGAAGCCATCTCAGTCATTGTAGTTGAAACTTGATCAGCACCTTCACTTAATTCACTTGTAGATTCTTTTAAATACGTACCCTTTGCATGAAGGGAAACGGATATGTCACGCATTTTCCCTATTAATGATTCAATAGTTTCAGCCATATTCTTAGTGGCTTCATATAGCTTTCCAATCTCATTTTTGTCTTTCACATTATTCTGTTCCATTACTCCACATGCTTTAGATATTTCTCCATTTGTTATGTATTTTGTAGCGCTCATTAAGTGATTAAGAGGATTCAATCTCTTTGTCAGATACCAGAAAACAGCCACTGAAATGATAATAGATAGAACAACCACAGAAATAATTACAATCGGTAATTCTTCCTTTAGGACTAGTGTTTTTATTTCTTCTAATGCGTGCGCGTCCTGATCAATCCCTACTACCCCAATGACAGTACCATTGCTATTTTTGATTGGAGCAAAAGTTGAAATATATTCTCCATACTCTTCATCTTCCGTAACTTCACTACTACTTGTTTTTCCGTTAAAAGCATCTTCAGTATCCTTAAATTTAGTTCCAGTTGTAGGTGAACCAACTGGACTAGGATTATCTTGACCATCTACCATTATAGTAAGTTGTTCATTATTATCAGCTGATAGCGTATATACATATAAAAATCCATTGTTTTTACGAACATTATTAAGTTGCTCTACGAGTGCTTTATATTCCTTTCCATTTGGATTTTTTAAGAACTTTTCGTATTGTTCAGCGTCAATTTCAGAAGCAATACGTTCAGCATCATGTTCTCCGTTTTCCTGAATAGTATCTAAAACAGAGCCAACAATAGTATTATATAGAAAGCTTAAGTTACCGATGAACATAATAAAAATAATTAATAAAATGACTGCTAATATGGATCTTTTTAAACTTTTTTGCACAAAATGAATCATGATTTTCAACTCTCCACTCTATAAAAATGCTCCCTTATATAGTCGTGAAAAATTTTTTTAATCCCTTGTAACGTATGTAAAAATGAATGGAATCTACCATTGTAATTGTAATGCATAATTTTTTTGTTTTTTTAAAAATATTTTAAATTTGTGTGAATGTGAAAATTTCCACTTCGTAATCATTCAAAAGCGGAATTTTCACTATCATTAATAGTCTTATAGATATGCTTTGGTATTCACTGTTTTTTTTGTTACTCTTTATTTCTTGACTATATCTTTGTTTTCATAATCTAGATAAAAATGTCCTTACGCACTCCTCAAGCTTTGACATATTAGAAAAGACTGGTTTAAGTTTTTTTAATTTTGATAGTTTATAATCGCTGGATGGAGCGAAAGGCATAAATTCAAACTTTATTTTCTGACTACACCTTGTTAGTTCGGCCTTCCCCTCAAAAAATCACTTTTGAGAGGCCCCTTTTTTGTATGTGATCAATAAGAAATTTATTATTCTTTATAGTACATAAAGATAAACACTTAAGAAATGAGCTAAGCTTCCTAAGAGGATAAAAATATGAAATATTTCATGAAAACCAAAATGTTTCATTTCTAGAAATTTCGGCTTAACAGCGTATATAATGCCACCAATAGTATACAATATCCCCCCAAATATTAACAGAAACAAACCTGTTACACTTAAGGCTTTTGCTAGTGGTGATGCTGCGAAAATAATAATCCATCCCATAAAAATATAAAGAGCAGTAGATAACCATCTTGGACATTTAAACCAAACTAATTTGAATAATACTCCACTTATCGCAATTAAGGAGATAATAATAAAGATTGTCCAACCGGTAACCCCATTTAAGCTAATCAAACAAAAGGGAGTATATGATCCAGCAATTAATACAAAGATCATCGAATGATCAATTCTTCTGAGAAAACCGATTACACGTTCCTTTGCGATAACCATATGATAGGTAGCAGATGCAGAATATAAAAGTATCATACTTACACCAAAAATGATTACAGCTGCAATTTGTAGAGAAGAAGCTCCGGAGCTTGATGCTTTAATAACCATTGCTAGCAATCCAATGAATGCCAACAAGGCTCCAGCTAAATGTGTCAATCCATTTATAGGTTCTCGTATATATTGATTCATATTAATAACCCCTTTATAACATCATGTAGTTTTAATAACTACATATAATGATATACGTATTATGTTATGTAGTCAACATTTACTTGAAAGATAGAATACGATAATATTAAGCTAAACATTGAAAATTGAGGTCATGTACATGGATAGAATAAATGAATATCTTGAACAACTACATTTAGATAAAAATATATCTTTAGAAGATATGCCAGAAATTGATTTATATATGGATCAGGTCATTCAATTATTTGAGAATAAATTTAATGATACAAAAAGAAATGAGGAGGAGAAGGTCTTAACGAAAACAATGATTAACAATTATGCGAAAGGGAAACTTTTCGTACCAATCAAAAATAAAAAATACTCCAAAGATCATTTAATATTAATTAGCCTTATTTATCAGCTTAAAGGAGCTTTATCTATAAAAGATATTAAAGATACTTTAGAGAAGCTTAATCATAAGGTGCAAGATGAGCAATTTTCATTAGATGAATTATATAAGGGTTATTTAAACTTATATAATAAGAATGTAGAAAGCTTTCAAAAGGATGTACATGAACGTGTGCAAGAAGTAAAAAATGAAGCTTTCCCTGTCGATGAGTCAGATCGGGATTATTTAGAAAAGATATTATTACTTGCTTCGCTAGTTAATATGAGTAATTTTTATAGAAGAGCTGCAGAGCTTATAGTAGATGATTTAAGTGAACAAAAGTAGGGGCTGTCTCAAAAGTGATTATGAATCACTTTTGAGACAGCCCCTACACTTTGTCTAGCTTTTTTTTATGAATATGTTTTGTTTTTGTGTGTATTTATATTTTATAAAAAGCTGATTTACATTATTTTTGCTCCTGGTAACCAACATAATTATGCCTTTTGAGACACTCTCTTCTTAGTGTTGATGAACTTGTGCAAACTGGTGATATTGTAACGGATTTTTGAGTTTGTTTTCAAAAAAAGTAGGGTAAATTTATAATAAAGTGGCCATTAATCGTAATTACTTTAATGCTTGAAAAATATGTGTATGTAATGTTTTTTAAAAATTTGTAGGATATTTAGAGCATAATTGTTTAAAAAAATTCATTATATTGTATTATTTTAGTATTGCATTTGTATAAAATTTCACAATATTCTTAAACGCGGTTTTTTAAGGAATCATTCGGGAGATGGGAATTCCTCTTTAATTCCCAAAAATAAGCGAAAAGCTTATCGTAAAGGAGAATGGGACATGACAGAAATTATCACACAAGCAAATTCTGAACAAGAAGTAAAAGTGTCTGCTAATCAAGGAAAAAACGATGTTCTTGATCAGCTATTACAACCTGAAGTTCAGGAATCCTTGACTACTTTGGTAGAACAATTACCTAAATTAACTGAAATGGTAAACACATTAACTAAGTCTTATGAATTTATGCAATTAGTCATGACAGATGATGTACTAAAGAAAGATACTTTTGGAGCAATTACAGATATTATCGACCCTGTTAAAGACTCTGTAAAACACATTGCCGCAAATGCTATCGAAGCGAAAGACCGCGCTGCGGAGAGCAACGAAGTAATTGGGCTTTTTGGTCTGTTAAAATTAATCAAAGATCCACAAGCTCAAAAGTTATTCCGTTTCATCAATGCTTATCTAGAAGTTTCTGAAGAACGTAGCAGCCAAAAATAATTTTACATTCAACGAGTAAGGACGGGGGATAAACTATGTCAAAACATATTGTTGTACTAGGAGCAGGTTATGGCGGACTTTTAACCGCTTTAAAAGTTCGTGAATTTCTAAACAAAGATCAAGCGAAAGTTACAGTTGTTAACCAATTCCCAACTCACCAAATTATTACAGAACTACATCGTCTTGCTGGCGGAACAATTAAAGAACAAGCCGTTTCTTTACCATTAGAAAAATTATTCAAAGGTAAAGATATCGATTTGAAAATTGAAAAAGTAGAATCTTTCTCAGTGGATGATAAACTTGTTCGTTTAGCTGATGGTTCAACTTTAACATATGATGCACTAGTTGTCGGATTAGGAAGTGTAACGGCATACTTCGGAATTCCAGGATTACAAGAATACAGCATGGTACTAAAATCAGTAAATGATGCTAATAAAATCTATAAGCATATTGAAGGTCGTATTGCAGAATATGCGAAAACTGGTAATGAAGCAGATGCTACAATTTTAATCGGCGGTGGCGGTTTAACTGGTGTTGAATTAATTGGTGAAATCGTTGATAATATGCCGAAAATTGCGAAAAAATACGGCGTGGATTTTTCAGATTTGAAAATTAAGCTTGTAGAAGCAGGTCCAAAAATTCTTCCAGTATTGCCAGACCATTTAATTGAACGTGCTACAGAAAGCTTGGCATCACGTGGTGTAGAATTTTTAACTGGTCTTCCTGTAACAAATGTAAAAGGTAATGAAATTGACCTGAAAGATGGTCAAAAAATTGTTGCCAATACATTTGTTTGGACTGGTGGTGTACAAGGTAACCCATTAGTAGGAGAATCAGGTATAGAGGTAGATCGCGGTCGTGCTACAGTTAATGAATTCCTACAATCTACATCTCATCCAGATGTATTTGTTGTGGGTGATAGTGCTGTTGCTTTCCCTCCAGAAGGTGGACGTCCATATGCACCTACAGCACAAAATGCTTGGCAAATGGGTGAACTTGTTGGCTACAATGTATACGCTTATTTAGAAGGACACAAAATGGAAGCATTTGCACCTATTAACTCAGGTACATTAGCAAGTCTTGGACGTAATGATGCTGTTGCTTCAATTGGAGCTAATGCAAACTCACTTAAAGGTATGCCTGCTACATTAATGAAAGAAGCAAGTAATATTCGTTACTTATCACATATAAAAGGTCTTTTTGCTTTAGCATATTAATAATTTGATAGTACTATATATAAGAATGTCTCGAAAGCTATGCTTCTGTAGACATTCTTTTTTTGTGCATGAAATGTTGACTTCAATTATGGTTTGTTTCTAAAAGCTTTGTTGTTTTTTTAGTTCTGTGAATTAAAACCATAGATTAAAACGGTTGGTTGATGAATCATGAGGTGCGATATTTCATCAAAATACGAGCATCCTAGAACTTATATGCATTATTTGTTATAGATAAATTTATAAAAAAACTCTATAATTCACATTGTATTAAGAATAAATGCTAGGCTTGGATCTGTATACGCTATAATTGTAAAATTTATATTAATTTTCTGTTTTAAATATTTCATGGTCTCTATCTTTAAGCTATAGTATTAGGTGACTATTGGATGGAGAAGCTAAAAAGTAGATTTGAAACTGTACATATATAACGGGGGAATTATAAATGGATTTTATTATGCTTATTAAGGCAATAATATTAGGGATGGTTGAAGGATTAACAGAGTTTGCTCCTGTATCTTCTACTGGTCATATGATTTTAGTGGATGATATGTGGCTAAAGTCTGTAGATTTCTTAACGAAATATGTAGCTAATACATTTAAAGTAGTAATACAGCTTGGTTCTATATTAGCTGTCGTTGTAGTATTTAGAAGTCGATTTATTAATCTGTTAGGGTTAAATCGTAAAGATGCTAACAGAAATCAAAACAAAAATAGATTGAAGCTTACACATGTAATAGTGGGTTTAATTCCAGCAGGCGTCTTAGGTGTATTATTTGAGGATTATATTGATGAGTATTTATTTTCTATAAATACCGTTTTAATCGGGCTCATTGTAGGTGCCTTTTTAATGATAGCGGCAGATTTATCTTCGAAAAAGAAGCCTACTATACAATCTGTTGATGATATAACATATAAGCAGGCCTTTTCGGTAGGGCTTATTCAATGTTTATCATTATGGCCAGGTTTTTCTCGTTCAGGAGCTACGATATCAGGAGGGGTTCTTCTGGGAATGAGTCATCGAGCAGCAGCAGATTTTACTTTTATTATGGCTGTACCTATTATGGCTGGAGCAAGCTTATTATCATTAATAAAAAACTGGCAGTATTTTTCGCTAGATGCTCTTCCATTTTTTATTGCTGGATTTATTAGTGCATTTGTGTTCGCTCTCATTTCAATTCGCTTCTTCTTGAAATTAATAGATAAAATTAAATTAATACCTTTTGCGGTTTATCGAATCATATTAGTAATCGTTATTTACGTTGTATATTTTTAATTGACAAGAGGAGGC
>NZ_CAPG01000091.1:0-66738 GCF_000321185.1 Bacillus sp. AP8 | reverse complement strand
AACATTTGTTCGAAACAGCTTTTTTATTCTATCACAATCGCTATTTCTTTGTCAACAACTTTTTTAAAAATTGTTTCATCACTTCTTAGGAGCGACTTTATAAATTTAACATTTTATCAAATTTATGTCAACAACTTTTTTGTTGTTTTTTTCGCTACTGTAAAAGCAGCTTTTAAAATATAACATCATTGCTTTTCGCTGTCAACAACTTTTTTATTGTTATTTAAACTTTTTTAGTTGTTTGCTTTCAGCAACGTTTATTACTATATCAGCATACTAAAAAGATGTCAATTGATTTTTAAATATTTTTTTATACTAAATCAATACTTTTTTACTCTTATATATTTCATACAGCAATCGACTGAAGCTACCTTTGAATATAACCCAAATAAAATTTTATATCGCTCTTCCATTGCGCGCTTCACAATATTTTCAATACGTTGATCTTTAAAGTCATATAATAATTCATCCATTTCCCTTTTCAATAGATACTCCATTTCTTCTAATTCTTTGTTAGATATTAAAACGCCTAACATCCTATCACCCCAGCAATATAATCAATGATTACTATTTACCATTATTCATTTATTTATGTAGCTTTCCTTGTCATAACTTTTTCGTACAAGCATAGGATTTTATATAGATGTTTGATGAGGTGATGAAGTGAATTTTTTTATGGTCTTACAAGCAAAGAAAGTCAAACAGTACGTGTTCTTTATTATATTAGCCTTTTTCACTGCACTTTTTTTGTATATGCAATACGGTACAGAAAATCCTGTATTTTCTACAAAACAAGGTCCTAAAGCTGTTTTTAAAGGGGAAAAAAATGTAGCATTAACTTTTAACATCGGCTGGGGAGATGAAAAAGCTCCTATCATCTTGGACGAGTTAAAAAAGAATGATATTAAAAACGTTACTTTTTTTCTGTCTGGTTCTTGGGCAGAAAGACATCCACATATTGTGGAAAAAATTGTGGATGAAGGATATGAAATCGGAATGCTTGGATATAATTATGTCGACTACTCTCAAGCAGAAAGCAATGAAATTATAAAAGATATATTAAAAGGTCAAGAAGTCTTCAGAAAGCTTGGTTTAAAAAATACTAAATATCTGAGAGCTCCAACTGGTCATTTTGACAAACGATTATTAGAAATTAGTCAACGATTTGACTATACAGTCGTTCATTGGAGTGTAGATTCAAAAGATTGGACAAATCCTGGAGTGGCTAGAATTGTAGAAAATATCGAACGTGTAGAAAAGGGCGATATTTTATTATTTCATGCTTCAGACTCTGCCAAACAAACAGCAGATGCCCTACCTACTATATTAAAAACAATAAAAAATAAAAATCTAAAAATGATTACTGTTTCAGAAATGATTTCAAATTCTACTGTCAAAACAGAAGAAATTAAATAAAAGAAGCACGAACACTTTAAAATAATTCCTACTCAAAAAAAGATTTATCAAGCGTTTCATACGTCATTGATAAATCTTTTTTATTTATTAACACATTTATGCTTTTCTTACTTTTAATTGTGCCCGAGTACTTTTTTTCTTTTCTAATTCAATAGCTGATTTTTGATTAAGTTTATGTAAAATCAATAGCTGATAAGCATTACAAGCTAATAATGGTATCAACATGTAGTAGACCCAACTGATATCATCCTGTCTAAGCACTGGAACTAATTCTATTGTGGTAATAACTATCATAAAAAACAATGCTGGTACAAATGCATGCTTATTAGTTTGTTTCATTTTGATATACGCAACAGGAAGTCCTATAACTACTACAATACCAGCTACTAAAAGATAAGAAATGATACTATCGTTACTTCCAAAACTTATATAACGCAGGTAAACCAAATCAAATAATACAAATAAGATCAAAACGATTTGAACAGGATTCCATAAGCTCTTAAATATCCCTAACCCCAAACGGTGCACGGTTAAATAAGCAAAGAAACCCATCTGACTTATGACGCTAAAAATAAATCCTACTCCTACCAACCAAATAAAAGTCATAAGCATCTCAACATAATCTGCTGATTGGATAAGTGGTTGAAATTGTTCATTCCATCTAGCTAATGCCCCTACAATCCCCGCTACGATTCCACCCAAAATCAATGTAGAAAAAAATAAACGCACTAAATGACGACTACTCAATCCTTGTTCCCCCATTATTTAGTTATTTTTCCATAATTGTACCAATTAGGAATTTAAAATGCTATAACTTCCAACAATAATGAATAAAATTCTGACTTCAACTCATATTAACTTTAGAATCAGCTTTGAAAGGGGCCTATATCCATGAAGCATTATAAAATATTTACCATCTTATTTCTTCTTATCGTTCTTTCTGCTTGTTCACAGAATAATACATCGAAAGATAAAATTGACTATGAAGAGACCAAAAAAATGGTTATTGATATACTAAAAACGGATGATGGGAAAAAGGCAATCCAAGAAATCCTCTCAGATGAAACTGTAAAAAGAGAATTAATTATGGATGAAAAAACAGTTACAGATTCCATTGAAAAAAATTTAACATCTGATAAGGCTAAAGCCTTTTGGAAAAAAGCCTTTAAGGACCCTAAATTCGCAGCAAGCTATGCAAAATCCTTAGAAGATGAGCATAAAAAATTATTAAAGGATTTAATGAAGGACCCCGATTATTTAGCTATGATTATGAAAACCTGGCAGGACCCAGAGATGAAAAAAGAACTTACAAAGGTCATCAATAGTAAAGATGTACGTACAGAACTAAAGAAAACCACTATAGAAACAATTGAGAGCCCGCTTGTGTTAGAGAAAATCCAAAGTATTCTTTTAAAAGCAGCTGAAGAATTACCCGCTGAATCTAAAAAAGAAAAAGGACAAGGAGAAAGTCAATCCGATACCAGTAGTAGTGGAGGTGGTGGTGAAAGTGGCGGCGGTGATCAACAAGGAGGTGGTGGTAGTTAATTTACTATATCCTCTTTATCAAAACAACTTTACCTGACCATATTTTTATAACCAAAAAAGGTGTCCAAAATGAAAACATTGGACACCTTTCCTTTATTATTTTTCTACGATTTCAATAACTTTTTTAGCAATATCTTTATAAATTTGACCTAATTTATGATCTGCATCATAAATAGAAGGCGCGAAATCTTCTTCATTCCAATCTGGTTGTTGTAACGGTAATTGACCTAATACTACAGTTTGAAGCTCTTCAGCCAATTTTGCTCCGCCACCTTGTCCAAATACATACTCTCTTTCATTTGTCAGCTTACTTTCAAAATATGACATGTTTTCGATAACACCAATGACTTCGTGATCTGTTTTAATTGCCATAGCACCCGCTCGAGCAGCAACAAATGCAGCAGTTGGGTGTGGAGTTGTCACAATGATTTCCTTACATGCCGGTAACATTGAATGTAAATCTAATGCAATATCACCTGTTCCAGGAGGTAAGTCTAACAGTAAATAATCTAAATCTCCCCACTCTACTTCTTTAAAAAAACTATTCAACATTTTACCTAGCATTGGTCCTCTCCAGATAATTGGAGCATTATCTTCTACAAAGAAGCCCATTGAAATAACTTTTACCCCTAATCTTTCAACCGGAAGAATTCTCTCTCCACGGACTACAGGTCTATGTGTAATACCCATCATATCAGGTACACTAAATCCATATATGTCAGCATCGATTAAACCGACTTTTTTTCCTAAACGAGCTAACGAAGTTGCTAAATTCACGGAAATAGTGGATTTACCTACCCCACCTTT
Source organism: Bacillus sp. AP8 (assembly GCF_000321185.1). NCBI lineage: Bacteria > Bacillati > Bacillota > Bacilli > Caryophanales > Bacillaceae > Bacillus > Bacillus sp. AP8. Next base: position 62,970 of record NZ_CAPG01000091.1, on the reverse strand, counting down.
ACCACTTGCAATCGCAATAAACTTTGTTTTGCTCGATGGTGATAATAATCCTAATCCATCATCAGATTGATTTGAGCGATGCTTAGCAAGCTCTTCCTCAGATAAATCACCAAAGCGAATACCTACAGATTCTGCTCCAGCTTTTTTTAGTACATCTACTACTTTCATTTGTAGTTGGAGCTGTTCTGGCGTACCTGTTTTCGCAATAAGCACTTTCACACTTACATGGTTTTTTTCTGGCTTTATTTTTACTTCTGCAATCGCATTTGTTTCTTTTAAGCTTTTATGTAGAATTGGATCTTGAAGTTCTTCTAACAGCTCTACTACTTGTTGTTCTGTAAGCATATTTGCACCTCTTTTTAGAATTCGTTATCAAGAATCAGTATAACATATATACTTTCAGAGAGAACAATTCCTGATTACCATAATGAAAAAAATCACTCGTTTAACCTGCTTTTTAATCTTCTTTCTTCTCTAATTTTTCATCAGTAAAATATCTCATAACTCCTTCATAGATAGATGCCGCTACTTTATTTTGATATCCTGAATCGGTAAGCTGCTTTCGTTCATGTGAATTCGAAAGAAATCCAACCTCAACAAGAGCTCCCGGCTTCTCTGCATATTTCATTAAATATACGTGATCAATGGTTTTAGCCTCTCTGTGGGTATTTTCGAGATTATCGGTTAATTCTTTTTGTATAAATTTCGCTACTTCTTTATTTTCTTTATAGCGTAATGTATAAAAGGTTTGAGCGCCACTTGATTTAGATGAAGGAAAAGCATTTAGATGAATGGATAAAAATAAATCCGCTTGTGATTCATTAATCATATCAACACGTTTTTTTAAGTCCGCACGTTTACGAGCACGGTATCCTTCTACGTCCCCTGCTAAATCAACATCTTTTTCTCGCGTCATAAGAACAAGTGCTCCTTGCTCCTGCAGATAATCTCGAAGCATTTTGGAAATAACCAGCGATATATCCTTTTCCAAAATACCACCACCTGTCGCTCCGCCATCCGGACCGCCATGACCCGGATCAAGAATTATCACTTTACCTGAAAGGGGCAAATTCCACGATTTCCAAGAATACTCTTCCATAAATCGAAAAGTAACAATTAAAAACAAAGCGACTAAAATAATCGCAACTCCCGTATATTTCAACCTACTAAACATGTTCCAATCTCCTTCCGCTCGTCCTACTTTAAAATATGGAACAAGCCCGGAATTTAGAACATTTTAGTGTAATCGAAGTTTGTATCGTTTCGCCCCTTTCATAAAACCATCCTTCCACCAGCAATTTACATATTGTTCGCATTTATAATATAAAGAATCATTATACATATCGTAATCGCTAATTTTACCCCAATATAGGATGAAATTAAATAAAGTATCAATTAAATGCTTTTCTTCATTAAAACATCTGGCCTTAACATCCTCCTCTGATTCCCCATAAAACCCAAACTTACTAAAATTGGCTCCTAGTAAAAAGGATTCAATTGCAACATCGTAGCATCCTTCTTCCAACACTTGAGAAAAAGTAATACCTAATGTATGCTGATTGAATAAAAATGTAGCTACCCTTTCCTTTAAAAGCTTTGGTGTAATTTCCTTTAATACTTTTCGTTCATATTGTATTTGCTTCTCTCTTCTTTTTTCTTTAAATGACAAAATTACATTTTCCAATAAATCCACCTCTATATAAAAACCGTCACGGTTCATTCATTCTGTTCAACATTTTACTGTGTAAATATAGCTTTTGATTTTGCCGATAAAGTGATTCTTCCTATTTATGTGTACAATGCAAGAGAAAGACAACAATGATAGATTGTGGATTACTTTTCTTTTTTCAGCTATCTACATGTGGATAACTAATTTCGTCTCGCTTATATAAAAAAGAACACCACGTTCCAGTGGTATCCCTCTTATATGATTAGAACTTTTTAGCTATTTCTTAAAACTCTAAAAGCCGCTCTTACTTTTCTGGCAAATTGAAGCGGAGGCTCAACTGATTCAAAGTGCATATACATCGCACGAGGCTCATCAAATAACCAATGGTTATGAATGGCCGTAACAGTTAAATCAAATCGTCGAAGTTCCGTTAATAAGGGATTAATTTCAGATTGTAAAAGAACTGTTTCTCCTAAATTCAATGCATTTCCATTACTATCTACGTCTTCAAATGAAAAAAATTGAGGATTTACAAGTGGCGATCTTGTTTCCCTCCCAAGTATTTCAAAATCTATATTTCGGAATCTCTGTACGAGACAAACTCCATTTGCGTCCAAACTTCCTGTACCATCCAATATTCTAGCGAATTCTTGACATAATCTTTCTCTATTCATATATCTCATCTCCTTTCACTTATTTTCAAAAAGGAAACTTATCCTTTATATTTACTCTATGAATCGTTCGTAAGAAATGACTGTGATATGGTATAGGTTTCATTAAAATAGTTTAAAACACAGGAACAAGATAGCTATTTTTCCAAAAACAAACTACCCACCGGCCAACATTTTATCATTTCATAAATAATAAAAAAGAACCTCACCCTCTGGTAAGATTCTTCCATATCTATCTTATTGATTCTGTATTTGATAGTCGACCCAATCACCAATTCCAGTTAAAATTGTATTCCATTCTTCATCGTCTGCTAAATAAATATGTACAGGTGTTTTTGTATCATCCGTATATTCCGAAATCCAAACACCTCGTTTAGAAGGGAGGAAGAACAAAATATTTTCTAAATACATTTCGTCTTCTAAAGTGACAATACTAAAATTCGAAATATTAAATAGTGTCCAATCAAATGTGTGTAAATCTTCTACAAAAAGATTGAAACTATCTTCTTCTTTTTGAGTAAACATGGAGCTTTTTCGGACCTTGTCAATTTTTTTAGGATTACTAATCCAATCAAATGCTTTATCCGTTAGTGAAAAAGTTTGCTCTCCACCGTATTGTAGAAAGGAGATACCATAGTATTCCTTTATTATTTCTTTTATTTCAGAAGAAGAGATGATTGCAAACTCATGAATGATATCCCTGTCTATTAAATGAAACAGCCAATCATCCTCTTGATAATGATGTAGCATCAATACAGATTTCTGAGGAGCATTCGAGCAGCGAATCATTCGCTTTGATCCTACGTACTTTTCAATAAATTGTGTAGTTTCTGGTAATAAAGGTGTTACTCCTTTATCATCTTGTTCCTCATCCCACATTTGCTTCATAATGAGTTGGTGTACCGTTGCTTCCATAATAGCAACCCATTCTTTTTCCGATTTACTACCCATAGATGCCTCAGCTATACCTTTTGCGATGCTAGGATGTCCACTTACACTTACCATTATGGCTAGTTCTTCAGTAGTACAGGTTAATACGTGCTTCATATTGTCACGTCCCTATGTTTCAAATTTATTTAAAAATTAAATCTAGTGGTAGTGTAATAATAAAGTAAATAATAATGGAAACGATACCTTGTACAACTAGTGCTACGAGCATATAAAACTTTCTAACAAACCAATTATGCTTACTAAACTTGCTATAAATAACATAACCAGACCCCAGAAACAACTTCATAAAAAAATTTGTAATTTTATCAAATATTGTTTCAGGATTTTCAAAGGTACCCAACTTATAATAATCCACCATTGCCCATTCAAAAAATAAGAAAAGTGTTACTGAAGCAGGCTGTATACACCAAAAATAGCCAAACAACATTTTCAAAACATATATTATTTCTTCTATCATCTAGTGCGTCTTTAATGAGATGATAAGTAAACAATCTATTCCACTGTATCTATTTAAATTTCACGAAAATAACCCGAAAAGGAAATCGAGCGGTATAGTAATTACATTAAAAATAATGATAAAAAGAATACCTAGTACAATTAAAGTAATGAACATATAAAGTTTTCTTACAAACCAATTTCGTTTACTAAACTTACTATAAAAATAAAAACCTGTACCTAGGATTAAATTCATCGCGAAATTCTGAACATTATCAACTATAGATTCAGGGTCCTCAAAAGTCCCAAATTTATAGTAATCCACCATTGCCCATTCTACTATAAGAAATATTAGTACTGATGCCCATTGTATACATAAAAAGAAACCGAATAGCATTTTAAAAACATATAAGATTTCTTCTAACATTTAGTGCTCCTTTAAAGAGATGGTAAGTCTATGATTTCTTTTGCTAAATCTGTTTGAATTTATATATATTATTTTAAAAATAAATCAAGGGGTATAGTAATTAAATTAAAAATAATGATGAAAAGAATACCTTGTACAACCCAAGCAAACAACATATAAAGTTTTCTTAATATCCAAGTATGTTTTCGAAATTTGTTATAAAAAAAATAACCTGATCCTAGAAATAATTTCATAAAAAAGTTAGTTATCTTATCAATTACAGATTCTGGTTTATCGAAAGTACCTAATTTATAAAAATCTACCATTGCCCATTCTACTGTAAGAAATAAGAATACTGAAACACTCTGAACACCTAAAAGGCAACTAATCATAACTTTGAAAAAATAAATGCTTTCTTCCATATCTTAACCTCTCTACCATGATTCTCTATTATTGACACCAAATGCATGTTTCTAATTAAACCAACTAACAATAGATTTTTTAAGCTTCCCACCAGCATCTTTAATCGTAGACCCAATTTCTTCTGAAAATTTGCCAACCTCTTTACCAATCTTCCCACCAAAATCTTTTGCTATATCTCCAATTTTAGAACTAGCTATTCCACCAACAAACGCACCGACAGCTCCACCAACAACTACACCAACTGGACCACCTATACTTCCTACTGATGCTCCTATTTTTGCACCTATAGCTATTGATGCCGCATCTGCAGCTACTCCACCCCAAAAGCGACCAAATCTTTCAGAAAAAGTTCTATTTCCTCCAGAAAAAAATTCCCCTGAATTTGCTACTACAGATATGCCAGTACCTACAACAGGAATTCTTCTACCAACTTTTGCAAAACCACTTTTGGTTATTGTTTTCCCTACCACTTCCTTTGTACCATCGGACATTCTTACTTGATTGCCTTTCATGAATTCTTTTCCAGATATTCGATCAAAGTTTTTCGGGAATCCAGCCAAATGTTTAAAAAGATGTGCAGGACTATTATAGGATTTTACAAATTGTTGTAGCATTTTCATTGCTGGATTTGAAGGAATAGGCGCTCTTGAAAAGTCAAGTAACCACTTAGCAAGCTTTGAACTATGCTTCCCCTTACTTGTCCATGAAGGGTCCGTTTTAACAGTAAATTCATACTTGCCTTTTAATTTCGTCCAAAGTGTCGGCGTCTTTCCAAAATAATGGACGTTTAGTTTACTAGTAGCAGCAAGAGTAGTTATAGTAGAAATGGCTTGATATCCAGCTAATATGGTATCACCTGTGCTCATATGCTTGTTCATAGCGTCAAAAGGAGCGGTCAGCATTTGACCAATAGACATTAATTTGCTCTCAGCTAATTCATCATTCAACTTAGAAAAATTCGGTTTTTCCTTAAGCTGATCGACACTATACTTCTCAATACTAAACTCTCCACTTCTAAACATCCCTTGTATTTCATTAACGTAATCCTTCATTAACTGGATGTCTTGTTCTACAGTGTTTAGTTCATTTGTTAACGTTCTGTCAAAAGTATTTAGATCCTCAATCGTTTGGTCCATTTCTTTATTTGCTCTATGAATGTCGCTATGGAATTGTTGATCGTTAAGTCTTGGAAGAAAAACAATATCACTCACACTGTCTATCGTGTTGTTTGTTTCGTCTACAAGCTCAGTTGTGACAGATTTCACTTTACTTAATCCATTCGTTAACTCTCCTTCAATAAAGCTTTGACGAATAAACCCGTCTGAATCTGATTCTAAATCCTTAGAAGCATCTTTAAGCTTTATTAAAAATCGATTATAGTTTTTTAACGTATTCATATAGAACGTTAAGATTGATTCATGCCAGTCTGAATAAAAGGACCGTATCGCTTTTCCTCCTAAACCGTTAAAAGAATGATCAAGATTCGAAAAATATTCTATAGTGTTCTCCAATTCATGAAGCTGATCAATTTGTAAACTGGTTTTCTTTAGTAAGTCATCGATGCCATTATGTAAAGATTGAGAATCAAGTATCTTCATGGAATTTCCTTTGCCTCCTATCGTGCCATGATCGAGGATGAAAGGCTTTGATCTGCTGTTTCAATATTATGTATGGACCTTATCACAGATTGATTGTTTTCTTTTAACACTTTCTTATAAGCTAGACCTACTTCTTCTAACATGGAGTTCAATTCATTTAATTTTTTTACAACATCTAACTCATTTCCGCTAGCTATATCTTTAATTAAAGTTGTCTCAAATGCATCTGAGGCATTCTCTATTTTGGAGACCGCCGTTTCGACATCTCCATAATGAATTTTCATCTCCTGGGTCATACTCTTTCCACCCTTTCTTTTCTCTCTATTTCAATCCATACTCTTTCCGCAGCAACACCGTTCAGCAAAGTGAATTTCAGCAGTTCAACTAATTTTGATTTTCATTAAGCACTCTGTTTGCCAGCTACTTCTGACAAATAACTTTTCCATTATATGAACTGTCCATTTTTCTCCTTAAGCTATGATTCTAAAAAAGGATGAATAGGACATTCATTACTACCTGTTTTTTATGTATATATCCATATGGCAAAATAAAAAAGTATGCCTATCTATATATGGTATCAAATGGAAATACGTTTACAAATGAGTCTATTAGCTTAAATTAACACTCAAGCATTTCAAGATATACTACTTCTCTACTACTTAACATACCGCGCCCTATACAGCTATGCTAACAGATGCAAACACTAGTGCTAAGTTTTAATAAAGACCAGCTATTGTCAAAAAAGCACAAAAAAAGACCCCCGAACCAATGGTTCGAGAGTCTTCGAAACGATAATATAAAAATTAACGTTTTGAGAACTGAGGAGCACGACGAGCACCTTTAAGACCGTATTTTTTACGCTCTTTCATACGTGCATCACGAGTTAATAATCCTGCAGATTTAAGTGCTGGACGGAATTCAGGATCAGCTTGAAGTAACGCACGAGCGATACCGTGACGTACTGCACCAGCTTGACCAGTGAAACCTCCACCAGATACGTTTACAAGAACATCGTAGCTTCCAGTAGTTTCAGTAGCTACTAATGGTTGTTTTACAACTAAAATAAGTGTGTCGAATGGGAAATACTCATTGATTTCACGTCCGTTAATAACGATACGTCCTTCACCCGGTACTAAACGTACGCGTGCTACAGAACTTTTACGACGACCTGTGCCATAGTATTGAACCTGTGCCAAGATAGTAACCTCCTTTAAAAATTATCCGCGTAATTCGTATACTTCTGGTTTTTGAGCTTGTTGATTGTGCTCAGCGCCAGCATATACGTGTAATTTTTTAAACATTTGACGTCCAAGAGAGTTCTTTGGAAGCATGCCTTTGATAGCAAGTTCTAACATTCTCTCTGGGTAGTTTGTTCTCATTTCAAGAGCAGTTCTTTCTTTCAATCCACCTGGGTGCATTGTGTGACGACGATAAATTTTGTCAGTCAACTTTTTACCTGTTAAGTGAATTTCTGAAGCGTTGATAATAATTACATGATCACCAGTATCAACATGCGGTGTGAATGTTGGTTTATTTTTACCACGTAAAATAGAAGCTACTTCGCTAGCAAGACGACCAAGAGTTTGGCCTTTAGCGTCAATAACGTACCATTTACGATCGATTTCATTTGCTTTCGCCATGAATGTCGTACGCATTATTTTACCTCCTAATAATATGAAAAGAATTTAATTATTTATTTACAATCACGAAAAACTCTTCCGGGGCTCATCGTGGGATTAAATAAAATACATACCATATTATATTATCTGTATTTAACCCTAATGTCAAGTACATGTTATACAGATTTATAAGTAGTTTCTTAAGGATCATCTACACCTAGACTTCAAACTAGTAATACACTTCCCATAAATACAACCCTTGTGGTGGTGCTGTTTTCCCAGCAGCTGCTCGATTGTGACTAGCTATAATTTCTTTCATATCTTCTGGTTCTCTTCTACCTGCTCCAATTTCGATAAGTGTACCCGTTAAAATTCTCACCATATTGTATAAGAAGCCATTTCCAGAAAAACAAAGTGTAAGTTCTGTTCCTTCTTGTTTACAATCGATGCGATAAATGGTCCGAACCTTATCGACAACATCTGTTCTTGCTGAACTAAAGCTTGTAAAATCATGAGTCCCTAATAAATATGGTATAGCTTCTTCAATGCGTTCCTTATCGATGGGATAAGGATAGTGAAATGTATAATTTCTTTTCAACGGATCACGTATAGGGCTGAGATCTATTACATAGCGATATTCTTTTCCTTTTGCACCATATCTCGCATGAAAGGAACTTGAAACATATTCAGCCGATACAATCGCAATATCATCTGGAAGCATGGTATTTAACGCTTTCACCCAGTTTTCTGGTGGCATGGTTAAAGACGTATCAAAGTGAATAACTTGTCCATATGCATGAACTCCAGCGTCTGTTCGTCCAGATGCTGTAACTTTTACATCACGCTTATGCATAGTTGCAAGTACTTTTTCAATTTCTCTTTGAACCGTACGTTTATCTACCTGTACTTGGTATCCAGAAAATAATGTTCCATCATAAGAAACAATACATTTAACTCTTTGCATGCATATAACTCCTATGTTCTAAAATAAAATAAAATGACAGTTAGTATTACTAAAGAAAGGATCAGCAATGTATCAGCCATTCCCCAATGTAGTAATCTATATTTAGTGCGACCTTCTCCACCACGATACCCTCGGGCTTCCATTGCAATCGCTAATTCCTCTGCTCGTTTGAACGAACTAACAAACAACGGAACCAATAAAGGAACGATAGCCCCAACACGATCCTTAATAGGACCTGATGAAAAATCGACACCTCTAGCAGTTTGAGCTTTCATAATCTTGCTGGTCTCTTCCATTAACGTCGGAATAAAACGAAGAGCAATAGACATCATTAAGGCTAATTCATGTACGGGTAATTTCACTTTCTTGAATGGGTTTAATAATTTCTCTAAACCATCTGTTAATGAAATTGGTGTGGTTGATAAAGTAAGTAGAGTTGTAATAAGAATTAAATACGTAAAACGCAATGAGATAAATATCCCCTGTTTTAGCCCTCCCTCATATACTTTAAGCCAACCTAAATCAAATAGAATATCTCCTTCTTTCGTGAAGAAAATATGCAACAAAAACGTAAAGACAATGATAAAGAGAATCGGTTTTAAACCGTTAATTAAAAAACGAAGTTGAATTTTAGATAACATGATTAAAATCAGCGTATATACACCTAAAATTCCATAAGTAACAACGTTATTAGCTAAAAAGACAATACATACAAAAAAGAAAACGAGCATTAATTTTGAGCGAGGATCCATTTTATGAATAATGGAATCAGACGGCACATAACGACCAATAATCATACTTTCCATCATGAGCTCGTCCCCCTTTTCATAACGTCTGCTATATCTTTTGCTAAAGATTCAATTGATAAACAAGGCTGATCAAATCGATATCCTGCTTCCTTTTGAAGTGTTAACTGAAAACGAACTGTTTCAGGAACATCCAACCCTAATTCAATTAATTGCTCTGGCTGTGAAAAAATATCGTATGGTGTACCCTTTTTATATATGGTTCCTTTATGCATAATCACAATTTCATCTGCATATTTTGCGGCATCCTCCATACTATGTGTAACCAAGATGGTAGATAGTCCTCGTTCTTTGTGTAATGCTGCAAACATATCCATTATTTCTTTACGACCACGGGGATCCAAACCTGCAGTAGGTTCATCTAATACAATAACATCCGGTTCCATTGCTAAAACTCCTGCAATGGCTACTCTTCTCATCTGTCCTCCTGATAAATCAAAGGGAGATTTTTGAAGAATCTCTTCGGGTAAACCTACTAATTTTAGTGACTCTCTCGCTAATTTCTTCGCTTCATCCTCAGAAATCCCAAAGTTCATTGGTCCAAAAGCAATATCCTTTTCGACCGTTTCATCAAATAATTGATGCTCAGGGAATTGAAACACAATCCCTACACGCTTCCGGATAGATTTCAAATTCTTTTCTTTTTTCCCAGCTGATATAACTCTATCACCAATTTGTATTTCACCTTTAGTTGGTCGCAATAAACCATTTAAATGCTGAAGCAATGTTGATTTACCTGAACCTGTATGTCCAATAACAGCCAAATAGCTTCCTGGAGAAATATCGAGATTTATATCATGAATAGCCATTCTTTCAAAAGGTGTATCTACTTGGTAGCGGTATTCTACATCTCTTAATTCAATGCGCATAGCTCTTTCACCAACTGTTCATATGATAAATATTGATCGGAAATGGCGACATTATTATTGGCTAAAGCCTTAGAGAGTTTTATGGAAAAAGGAATGTCTAATCCAATATCCGTTAATTCTTGATCTAATTGAAAAATTTCATTAGGCGTTCCTTCTCGATATACCTGTCCACCATTCATAACGATTATACGATCTGCTTTTGAAGCCTCTTCTAAATCATGTGTGATAGACACAACTGTAAATGCTTTGTTTTCTTTTAATTTTCTAACTGTTTCAATCACTTCTGCTCTTCCACGTGGATCTAGCATAGAGGTAGCTTCGTCTAGTATTACAATACTTGGTTGCAAAGCTAATACTGAAGCAATGGCCACTCTTTGTTTTTGTCCACCAGAAAGATGGTGCGGCTCTTGATCAAGAAATGCATCCATTTTTACACTTTCTAAAGCCCATTTTACGCGTTCTACCATAACATCACGCGGTATCCCATTATTTTCTAAACCAAAAGCCACATCATCTTGTACTGTTGTTCCAACAAACTGATTATCGGGATTTTGAAAGACCATCCCAATTTCCTTGCGAACGTCCCAAACGGTGTCTTCTGATAATACTTGATCCTTTACGACAATTTGTCCCTCTACTGGAAATTGGAGACCATTTAACAACTTAGCTAATGTAGATTTCCCAGAACCATTATGTCCAACAATGGCAAGCCATTCTCCTTCATTTATAGAAAGAGTAACGTTATTTAGCGCACGTTGTTCCTGGCCTTCATATTTAAAGGAGACATTTTCAACTTTTACTAATTTATTGCTCATGCTAGTTCCCCCTAATCTCTGCTTTTCTATTCTAGTCTCAGCTAATCTCTTATATCTAGCTATTAAAAGTTTATAATGCTTTTGCAAATGAGTCTAGATGTAAGTCAAATTGAAATGTGTAATCTTTAAAAAACATTTCACTATAATGTTAGATATTATGTACAGTAACATACTTTATACTTTCTGTTCTATTAAAAGGAGCTAGAAGAGATGGTTTCTATACTAAATTATTTTTCTCTATAAAAAAACGCTGCACCCCTCCTAAAGGAAACAATCGTTCCTCAGTCGAATAGCAGCGTTACTCATTGCTTTTTCATAAAGTCAAATGCCTATATTCCTAATCAGGAGCTAGGAGGGGTGCGAGAGCTAGACGTGAAACATATTATAATATGTAGCCATCGTTACACTCTATTTGCGTATTTCTGAATGTACTGACTTTTACCCTTATAAGATAAAGCAGTACTGGTATAAAAAAAGGGTAAGAACTAGTTAGTTCTCAACTGTCCCTACCCTTTTTATAGTTATTATTATACTAACTCGATTACTACGATTGGTGCTCCATCTCCACGACGAGGACCCATTTTCATAATACGAGTGTATCCACCTTGACGATCTTCATAACGAGGTGCGATATCACTGAATAGTTTTTGAAGTGCATCTTGACCAGTTTCTTCGTTAGCAACTTCTTTACGGATAAATGCAGCAGCTTGACGACGAGCGTGTAAATCACCGCGCTTACCAAGCGTGATCATTTTTTCCACTACAGAGCGTAATTCTTTCGCTTTAGCTTCAGTAGTTTCGATACGTTCGAAAACGATTAGGTCAGTTGCTAAATCACGTAATAATGCCTTACGTTGAGAACTAGTACGTCCTAACTTTCTGTAACCCATTGAGAGATTCCCTCCTTTGTTGAAATTATTATCTATCTATGCTGGTTCATTAAATTACAAGAGTAAATAATTTCTTCTCTAGTATTAGTCGTCTTTACGAAGACCTAAACCTAGCTCATCTAGTTTCGCTTTCACTTCTTCAAGTGATTTACGTCCTAGATTACGTACTTTCATCATATCTTCTTCCGTTTTATGAGCAAGCTCTTGAACGGTATTGATACCAGCACGCTTCAAGCAGTTGTAAGAACGAACAGAAAGATCTAATTCTTCGATCGTCATCTCAAGAACTTTTTCTTTTTGATCTTCTTCTTTTTCAACCATAATTTCAGCATTTTGTGCTTCATCAGTAAGTCCAACGAAGATATTTAAGTGCTCTGTTAAAATCTTTGATCCAAGGGCAATTGCTTCCTTTGGACCTGTGCTTCCATCAGTCCATACATCAAGTGTAAGCTTATCGTAGTTTGTCATTTGCCCTACACGAGTATTCTCAACTTGATAAGATACACGTGCAACAGGAGTGTAAATAGAATCGATTGGAATCACACCAATTGGTTGATCATCTCTTTTATTTTGATCTGCAGGAGTATAACCACGTCCACGACGTGCAGTTAATCTCATACGCAAGTGACCGCCTTTGCCTACAGTCGCAATGTGTAAATCTGGATTTAGAATTTCCACATCACTATCATGCGTAATATCTGCTGCAGTGATCGCTCCTTCACTCTGTACATCAATTTCCAACGTTTTTTCTTCATCTGAATAAATTTTAAGAGCAATTTTTTTCACATTAAGAATAATAGAAGTTACATCTTCTACAACGCCTTCAATTGTTGAGAACTCATGCATCACACCGTCAATTTGAATAGATGTGACAGCAGCACCTGGGAGTGAGGATAAAAGAATACGACGCAAGGAGTTACCCAAAGTTGTTCCATACCCACGCTCAAGTGGCTCGACGACAAATTTACCATACTTGCTGTCATCGCTGATTTCAACCGTTTCGATTTTTGGTTTTTCTATTTCAATCATTTAATAAACCCTCCTTCAAAACGTCAAAACTTCGGCTAGCCTGTAAAAACATGTTCTAACCGTAATTCCCCATGTAATTGTTCCCGACTGTGCGCAACAACTAAATTAATGATTCTGTAATATTTCATTGATTGTATCATATCCCATTATAGACAGAGATACAAATTCTATACAGAAAAATTATACACGGCGACGTTTTGGTGGACGGCATCCGTTATGTGGAACTGGAGTTACGTCTTTGATAGCCGTAACGTCTAAACCAGCTGATTGAAGTGCACGAATTGCAGCTTCACGGCCAGAACCAGGTCCTTTAACTGTTACTTCTAAAGATTTTAAACCGTGTTCCATAGAAGCTTTAGCTGCTGTTTCAGCTGCCATTTGAGCTGCGAATGGAGTAGATTTACGAGATCCTCTGAATCCTAGTGCACCTGCGCTTGACCAAGCGATTGCGTTTCCGTGTGCGTCAGTGATTGTAACGATTGTGTTATTGAATGTTGAACGGATATGTGCAATACCGTTTTCAATATTCTTTTTCACACGACGTTTACGAGTGTTTGTCTTACGTGCCATGAATAGTAACCTCCTTTACAAATTAATTATTTTTTCTTGTTAGCTACTGTACGACGAGGTCCTTTACGTGTACGAGCATTATTTTTAGTATTTTGACCACGAACAGGTAGTCCACGACGGTGACGAAGACCGCGGTAGCAACCAATTTCCATTAAACGTTTGATGTTTAATGAAATTTCACGACGAAGGTCACCTTCTACTTTTAACTTATCGATCGCTTCACGGATTTTGTTTAATTCATCTTCCGTTAAGTCACGAGCGCGAGTATCTTCAGAGATACCAGTTTCAGCTAAGATTTTTTGAGCTGTAGCTTTACCAATACCGTAGATATATGTTAATGAAATGACAATACGTTTGTCACGTGGAATATCAACACCAGCAATACGTGCCATATGGTGTGCACCTCCTCTTTAATTAGCCTTGTTTTTGTTTATGTTTAGGGTTTTCACAAATAACCATTACTTTACCTTTTCTGCGAATAACTTTACACTTTTCGCAAATAGGTTTAACTGATGGTCTCACTTTCATTAGTACCTAACCTCCTTATATAGATCGGAGTGTAACTTAGATTATTTGAATCTGTAAGTGATTCGTCCGCGAGTTAAGTCATACGGTGAAAGCTCGACAGTTACCTTGTCGCCAGGTAGAATACGAATAAAGTGCATGCGGATTTTACCTGAAACGTGAGCTAATATAGTATGACCGTTTTCTAATTCTACCTTGAACATTGCGTTTGGCAAAGTCTCAGTGACAGTGCCTTCAATTTCAATTACATCATCTTTAGCCATTTAAGTTTTCTCCCTTCTTTAAGACCTTTCGTCTTATTGATTATAACCATACAAAATGTTGTTTTCGTACGAATAGGACTAAATCTTTGTTAATATTTCATAACCAGATTCAGTTATTGCTATCGTATGTTCGAAATGAGCACACATTTTTCCATCTTGAGTGACGACAGTCCAGTCATCTTCTAAAGTCTTAACATATCTGCTACCTGCATTTACCATAGGTTCTACAGCTAACACCATACCAGGCTTTAAACGAGGACCTTTGTTGGGTGGACCATAGTGAGGAATTTGAGGGTCCTCATGTAAGTCTTGACCAACACCGTGACCAACATACTCTCTAACAATGGAGAAATTGTTTGCCTCAGCAAAAGTTTGAATGGCATGGGAGATATTTGAAAGACGCACGCCTGGCTTAGCTTCTTCCAAACCTCTATATAATGACTCTTCGGTAACATCTAAGAGTCTTTGTGTTTCTTCGTCAATTTCACCTACAGCATATGTCCAAGCAGAATCACCGTGATAACCTTGATATTTAGCGCCAATATCGACACTAATTATATCACCATTTTTCAAGATGCGCTTGCCTGGGATTCCGTGAACAAGTTCTTCGTTTACAGAAGCACATATACTGCCGCGAAAACCATTATACCCTTTAAATGAAGGGATTGCATCATGTTTACGAATAAAGTTTTCTGCAATTGTATCCAACTCTTTCGTTGTTATGCCAGGTACAATATGTTTTTTTAACTCTTGATGAGTTAAAGCAACAATCTTTCCAGCATGACGCATAATTTCAATTTCGCGTGGGGTTTTACAAATGATCATGCTTGTAAGCCCCCAAGAAGTTTTTCAACATCTTGGAACACTACATTAATATCTTGTTGACCATTAATGTTGCGCAAAGTTCCTTTATCTTCATAGAAAGATAAAAGAGGCTTTGTTTGCTTCAAGTTAACGTCTAAACGATTTTGTACTGTTTCAGCATTATCGTCAGCACGTTGGTAAAGCTCTCCGCCACAGCGATCACATACACCCTCTTTAGTAGGAGGATTAAATACAAGATGATACGTAGCTCCACACTCTTTACAAATACGTCTTCCAGTTAATCTTTCCATTAAAATGTCTTTATCTACATCAACGTTAATTACGTAGTCAATAGGACGTTTTAAATCAGAAAGGATGTTTTCTAATGCGTCAGCTTGAGCAACTGTACGTGGGAATCCATCTAAAAGGAAGCCTTTTTTGCAATCGTCTTTGCCTAATCTTTCACGAACTATACCGATAGTTACTTCATCAGGAACTAATTCGCCTTTGTCCATGAATGATTTAGCTTGTAAGCCAAGTTCCGTTCCATCTTTAATAGCTGCACGGAACATATCTCCAGTTGAGATATGAGGGATATTATATTTTTCTACAATTTTTTCAGCTTGAGTACCTTTGCCTGCACCCGGAAGCCCCATAAGAACGAGATTCATTAATCTTCCCCCTCAAACTCTATAATGGGTATTGGGAACGTAAGTTGTTCCCAAACCAATTATTTAATAAATCCTTTGTAATGACGTTTTACCAGTTGAGCTTCTAAGCCTTTCATCGTTTCAAGGGCAACCCCTACCACGATTAGTAGACTTGTTCCACCAATTTGCACCGACTGTGGTAAACCAGCAAACTTAATGAAGAATACCGGTAATACTGCAACCAATGCTAGGAACCAAGCACCAACAAATGTAAGACGAGACAATACACGTTTTAAATATTCTTCTGTATTCTTACCAGGTCGGATACCAGGTACATAGCCACCTTGTTTCTTTAAATTCTCTGCTACTTGTTCAGGGTTAACTTGAACGAAAGCATAGAAATAAGAGAAAGCAATAATTAAAGCAACATACAAGACCATTCCAATTGGATGAGTATAGTCGAATATTTTATCTATCCAACGTGTTACATCGTTTTGCTCAAAGAAGCTAGCAATTGTACGAGGTGTAACGATAAACGACACTGCGAAAATTACAGGAATAACACCTGCAGCATTTACTTTTAATGGTAAATGTGTGGATTGTCCTCCAACTGGAGCACGACCAGCAGTACGCTTAGCATATTGGATAGGAATTTTACGTAAAGCTTGTTGGATGAAAATTACACCCACGATTATTGCGATAACAGCAATTACTATTAAGGCAACTGTTACAATTCGTAGGAATAGCTGATCTCCGGCATCTTCAAATTGTTGAGCATATATCTGGTTTGCAATAGTTGGTAGACCCGATACGATACCAGCAAAGATGATAATAGAGATTCCATTACCTACACCTTTTGCTGTGATTTGTTCTCCAAGCCACATTAAGAAGGCTGTTCCAGCTGTTAATACTAGTGCTATTAACAAGTACGTTGTAATTCCAGGATTAGTAATCATCATCCCGCCTGCCATATTGTTAAAACCATATGACATACCGAGTGCTTGAATGAATCCTAGTACAATCGTTCCATAGCGGGTAAACTGAGCTAATTTACGACGACCAACTTCACCCTGCTTAGACCATTCTGTAAATTTAGGTACAACATCCATTTGCAATAATGAAATGATAATGGATGCTGTAATATATGGCATTATACCCATAGCGAAAATAGAGAAGTTTTGAAGAGCTCCTCCGCCAAATGTGTTCAGAACCCCGAACACACTAACTTCATCTTGAGCTTGCAAAAATTCAGTATTAACATGTGGTACAGGTATAAATGTACCAATACGGAATACGATCAACATAAGTAAAGTGAAGATGATCTTGTTTCGTATTTCAGCCACGCGCATAAAATTGGAGATTGTCTGAAACATTAAATCACCTCAGTTTGACCGCCAGCAGCTTCAATCGCTTCTTTAGCAGCAGATGAGAATTTGTGAGCTTTAACAGTAAGTTTTTTCTCTAATTTACCGTTAGCAAGAATTTTGATTCCTGCTTTCTCTTTCTTCACAACACCCGCTTCAACTAGAAGAGCTGGAGTTACTTCTGTTCCGTCTTCGAAGCAATTTAAAGTATCTAGGTTTACAACTGCGAACTCTTTACGATTAATATTCGTAAATCCACGTTTTGGTAAACGTCTGAATAATGGTGTTTGACCACCTTCGAATCCTAAACGTACACCGCCACCAGAACGAGCGTTTTGCCCTTTATGTCCTTTACCAGCTGTTTTACCATTACCTGATCCGATACCACGACCTTTACGTTTACGTTCTTGGCGTGATCCTTCGGATGGTTTTAATTCATGAAGTTTCATATTGGCACCTCCTTGTTAAGAAAAAAATAGAATTATTGTTCTTTGACAGTAACAAGATGAGAAACCTTATTAATCATACCGCGAATAGCAGCATTATCATCTAGAACAACTGTTTGATGCATTTTACGTAATCCCAGTGTATTTACTGTCACGCGTTGATCGTTTGGACGACCAATTAAGCTACGAGTGAGGGTAATTTCTAATTTTTTAGCCATTATTTTTCCCTCCTTATCCTAACAGTTCTTCTACTGATTTACCACGTAATTTCGCTACGTCCTCAGCACGTTTTAATTGCTTTAATCCATCCACAGTTGCACGAACCATGTTAATAGGAGTGTTAGAGCCTAGTGATTTAGAAAGAATATCACTGATACCAGCTAATTCAAGTACCGCACGAACTGGACCACCAGCGATAACCCCAGTACCTGCTCCAGCTGGTTTCAATAAGATATTACCTGCACCAAAAGTTCCGACAACTTGGTGAGGAATACTTGTATCAACCATAGGTACTGTAATTAAGTTTTTCTTAGCATCATCAATTGCTTTACGGATTGCATCTGGTACTTCTTGTGCTTTACCAGTTCCGAAACCAACATGACCATTTTTGTCACCAACAACAACTAATGCAGTGAAACGGAAACGACGTCCACCTTTCACAACTTTAGCTACGCGGTTAACTGTAACTACGCGTTCTTCAAGTTCTAATTTATTAGGATCAATACGACGCATGTTTGTTTGTCCCTCCTTATCCATTAAAATTCTAAGCCGTTTTCGCGAGCAGCATCTGCTAATGCTTTTACACGACCATGGAAAAGGTATCCTCCGCGGTCAAATACCACAGATGCATATCCTTTTTCTACTGCGCGCTTAGCAATGATTTCGCCAACTTTTTGTGCTGCTTCGATGTTGCTAGTACTTTCAAGACCTAGGTCTTTTTCAATTGTAGAAGCACTTGCAAGAGTTACACCGTTCACATCGTCAATTAGTTGTGCATAAATGTGTTTGTTTGAACGGAACACATTTAAACGAGGACGACTTTCAGTACCAGAAAGTTTTGCACGTACACGCGCATGTCTTTTTTGGCGAACTGAATTTTTGTCAAGCTTCGTGATCATTTACGTCACTCCTTTCGTCAACCTATGCGGCTTACTTACCTGTTTTACCTTCTTTACGACGTACATATTCGCCTTCGTAACGAATACCTTTACCTTTATAAGGCTCTGGTGGACGAACGTCACGGATATTAGCAGCTAATGCACCAACACGTTCTTTGTTCGTACCTTTTACGATGATCTTTGTATTAGAAGGAACTTCAATTTCAATTCCTGCTTCTGGTTCGATTTCTACTGGGTGAGAGTATCCAACATTAAGAACTAATTTAGTTCCTTGTTTTTGAGCACGGTAACCAACACCGATAAGCTCTAGACCTCTTTCAAATCCTTTAGAAACACCTTCAACCATGTTAGCAAGTACAGCACGAGTAGTACCGTGAATTGTACGATGTTCTTTAGAATCAGAAGGACGTGTTAATGTAAGCACGTTCTCTTCTTGAGTAATAGTGATATCTGGACTGAAAGAACGAGTTAATTCGCCTTTAGGTCCCTTTACAGTAACGTGATTGTTAGCATCAACAGTAACTGTAACTCCAGCTGGAACCTCAATTGGTTTTTTACCTATACGAGACATTTAGTGCACCTCCATTCGTGAAAAAAATTATTACCAAACGTAAGCTAGTACTTCTCCACCAATTTTCTTAGCGCGAGCTTCTTTATCAGTTACTACGCCTTGAGAAGTTGAAACGATAGCGATACCTAATCCGTTAAGTACACGAGGTACTTCTCCAGCCTTAGCATATACACGTAAACCAGGTTTGCTAATACGTTTTAAACCAGTAATTACACGTTCATTATTTGAACCGTATTTTAAGAAGATACGGATGATACCTTGCTTGTTGTCTTCAATAAGTTCTACATCACGGATGAAGCCCTCACGTTTTAAGATTTCAGCAACGTCTGTTTTAATCTTAGAAGCAGGTAGCTCAAGCTTCTCGTGACGCACCATGTTAGCGTTACGGATGCGAGTAAGCATATCTGCAATTGGATCTGTCATGACCATTTATATTTACCTCCTTCCCAAAATCGGGTTTTACCAGCTAGCTTTCTTCACGCCAGGAATTTGTCCTTTATATGCAAGTTCACGGAAACAAATACGGCAAAGCTTAAATTTACGGTATACAGAGTGTGGACGACCACAGCGTTCACAACGAGTATATTCTTGTACTTTAAACTTTTGAGTGCGCTTTTGTTTCACGACCATTGATTTTTTAGCCATGTTTACGCCTCCCTATTTTTTTTGATTACTTTTGGAATGGCATTCCTAATTGAGTAAGTAATTCACGTGATTCTTCATCAGTGTTTGCCGTAGTAACGATTACGATGTCCATTCCACGAACTTTACTTACTTTATCGTAGTCAATTTCAGGGAAGATTAATTGTTCTTTTACACCAAGTGTGTAGTTTCCACGACCATCAAATGATTTTTTGGAAACACCACGGAAATCACGTACACGTGGTAAAGAAACTGAAACTAGTTTGTCTAGGAATTCGTACATACGCTCTCCACGAAGAGTAACTTTAGCACCGATTGGCATACCTTCACGTAGACGGAAACCAGCTATTGATTTTTTCGCTCTAGTTACAACAGGTTTTTGACCTGTAACTAGGCTTAATTCTTCCACTGCGTTGTCAAGAGCTTTAGCATTCGCTACAGCATCACCTACACCCATGTTGATAACGATTTTATCAACTTTAGGAGCTTGCATTACAGATGTATAATTAAACTTGCTCATAAGAGCAGGAACGATTTCTTTTGTATACTTTTCCTTTAGGCGGTTCATATAGAGTACCTCCCTTCATTTATTACTTATTTATCTAAGGATTCACCCGATTTTACAGAAACACGGACTTTTTTACCGTCAACTGTTTTGTAGCCAACACGTGTTGGAGCTCCTGTTTTAGGATCAATTGGCATTACGTTTGAACAGTGAATAGCAGCTTCTTGAGAAATAATTCCACCTTGTGGATTTACTTGAGAAGGTTTTGAATGCTTTTTCACGATATTAACACCTTCAACCAATACACGGTTTTTCTTCGGATAAGCTTCTAGGATAACACCTTGTTTTCCTTTGTCCTTACCAGAGATGACTACTACTTTGTCACCTTTTTTAACATGCATGCGTTTCGCACCTCCTTGAAAGGCCTTTACGAGTTTTTACTTTATAATACTTCTGGAGCCAATGAAACGATCTTCATGAAGTTGTTGTCACGAAGTTCACGTGCAACTGGTCCGAAGATACGAGTTCCACGAGGACCTTTATCGTCTTTGATAATTACACATGCGTTTTCGTCAAACTTGATGTAAGAACCATCAGCACGACGCATGCCTGATTTAGTACGTACAACTACAGCTTTGACTACATCACCTTTTTTAACAACGCCACCTGGTGTTGCTTGTTTTACAGTACATACGATGACATCACCGATGTTAGCTGTTTTACGGCCAGAACCACCAAGAACTTTAATAGTAAGAACTTCACGAGCACCTGAATTGTCAGCGACTTTTAGACGTGATTCTTGTTGAATCATGTACGAGACCTCCTTTCGGAATTTACTTTATCCGAACAGAATTGAATTAAATGATAACAGCTTTTTCTACTACTTCTACAAGACGGAAACGTTTAGTTGCAGAAAGCGGACGAGTTTCCATGATTTTAACTACGTCGCCCATTTTAGCTTCGTTGTTTTCATCATGAGCTTTGAACTTTTTAGTATATTTCACGCGTTTACCGTATAGAGAATGTGTCTTGTAAGTTTCTACTTGAACAGTAATTGTTTTATCCATTTTATCGGAAACAACTTTACCTTGGTAGACTTTACGTTGATTGCGTTCACTCATTCAGCAAACCTCCTCTCGAATATTAATTGTTGGCACTGATCTCTCTTTGACGAACAACTGTTTTCATACGAGCGATCGATTTGCGCACTTCACGGATGCGTGCAGTATTTTCAAGTTGTCCAGTAGCTAACTGGAAACGAAGATTAAATAATTCTTCTTTTAGTGATTTTACTTTTTGTTCAATTTCAGCAGTGGTAAGGTCTTTAATTTCATTAGCTTTCATTTGATTCACCACCATTTTCTTCTCGTTTCACAAACTTACATTTTACAGGAAGTTTGTGCATAGCAAGACGTAATGCTTCACGAGCGATCTCTTCAGATACACCTGAGATTTCAAACATTACTTTTCCTGGTTTAACAACAGCTACCCATCCTTCTGGAGCCCCTTTACCAGAACCCATTCGGACTTCTAAAGGTTTAGCAGTGTATGGCTTGCTTGGGAAAATTTTAATCCAAACTTTACCGCCACGTTTCATGTAACGAGTCATTGCAATACGAGCAGCTTCGATTTGACGGTTAGTGATCCATGAAGCTTCTAAAGCTTGAAGACCATATTCACCGAAATGAACCTCTTGGCCACCTTTTGCACGGCCTCTCATTTTACCGCGGTGTTCGCGACGATATTTAACGCGTTTAGGCATTAACATGATTATTTTCCTCCTTCCTCGGATTTCTTCTTAGTAGGAAGGACTTCTCCACGATAGATCCATACTTTAACACCAAGCTTACCGTAAGTAGTATCAGCTTCAGCGTGAGCATAGTCTATATCCGCGCGAAGTGTGTGAAGTGGAACAGTTCCTTCGCTGTATTGTTCTGAACGTGCGATATCAGCACCGCCAAGACGACCAGAAACCATTGTTTTGATACCTTTAGCACCAGCGCGCATTGTGCGTTGGATTGATTGTTTTTGAGCACGACGGAATGATACACGGTTTTCTAGTTGACGAGCGATATTCTCAGCAACTAGTTTTGCATCAAGGTCAGCTTTCTTAATTTCGATAATGTTGATGTGTACGCGTTTACCAGTTAATTGGTTTAACGCTTTGCGAAGTGCTTCAACTTCTGTACCACCTTTACCGATCACCATTCCTGGCTTTGCAGTGTGAACAGAAATGTTGATACGATTAGCAGCACGTTCAATTTCTACTTTAGAAACTGAAGCGTCATTTAAACGTTTCGCGATATATTCACGTACTTTTAAGTCTTCATGTAAAAGAGTTGCATAGTCTTTATCGTTAGCGAACCATTTTGATTCCCAGTCACGAATAATTCCGACACGCAAACCATTTGGATTTACCTTTTGACCCACAGTTTATCCCTCCTTCTTTTCTGATAACACGATAGTAATGTGACTTGTGCGTTTGTTAATTGCGCTAGCACGGCCTTGTGCACGAGGACGGAAACGTTTTAAAGTTGGTCCTTCGTTTACATAAGCTTCTTTCACTACTAAATTGTTTACATCCATTTCGTAGTTATGTTCAGCATTTGCCATAGCAGATTTTAATAACTTTTCTACTACTGGTGATGCAGATTTTGGAGTATGACGAAGAATTGCTACTGCTTCGCCAACTTGCTTTCCTCGGATTAGATCGATCACTAGACGAACTTTACGAGGAGCGATACGAACTGTATTAGCAACAGCTTTAGCTTGCATGAGATGCCCTCCTCTCGTTAACGTCTTGTTTTCTTATCGTCACTTGCGTGACCTTTGTAAGCTCGCGTCGGTGCGAACTCACCTAATTTGTGACCTACCATATCTTCTGTTACATATACAGGAACGTGTTTACGTCCATCATAAACAGCGATTGTATGACCAATGAATTGTGGGAAAATTGTTGAACGACGAGACCAAGTTTTAATTACTTGTTTCTTATCTGATTCATTCATTTTCTCAACTTTAACCATTAAGTGCTCATCAACGAATGGTCCTTTTTTTAGGCTGCGACCCATGAGTGTACCTCCTCTCGCGATTGTTCTACGGTCCGGTTTTTGAACCGTAGTTCAATCCCGTTATTTTTTACGACGACGTACAATGAACTTGTCGGATTTATTTTTCTTCTTACGAGTTTTAGCACCAAGAGTTGGTTTACCCCAAGGAGACATAGGTGATTTACGTCCGATTGGTGAACGTCCTTCACCACCACCGTGTGGGTGATCAACTGGGTTCATTACAGAACCACGTACAGTTGGGCGTTTGCCTAACCAACGGTTACGTCCAGCTTTACCGATGTTGATAAGTTCGTGTTGTTCATTACCAACTTGACCGATTGTAGCGCGGCAAGTAGCTAATACTAAGCGAACTTCACCAGAATTTAGACGTACAAGAACATAACGTCCTTCTTTACCAAGTAATTGTGCAGATGTACCAGCAGAGCGAACTAACTGACCACCTTTACCAGGTTTTAATTCGATGTTGTGGATAACTGTACCCACCGGAATGTTTTGTAATGGAAGAGCGTTACCTACTTTAATGTCAGCCTCAGCACCTGACATAATTTCCATACCAACTTCTAAATTCTTAGGAGCTAGAATGTAACGTTTTTCTCCATCCACGTAGTTAATTAATGCAATGTTAGCGGAACGGTTCGGATCGTATTCGATAGTAGCAACGCGTCCAGGTATACCATCTTTATTACGTTTGAAGTCAATAATACGGTATTGACGCTTGTGTCCACCACCTTGATGACGAACTGTTAACTTACCTTGATTGTTACGGCCGCCTTTTTTCTTTAAAGGAGCAAGTAATGATTTTTCTGGTGTGCTTGTTGTGATTTCAGCAAAATCAGAAGCAGTCATATTACGTCGACCGTTAGAGGTAGGTTTATACTTAATAATCGCCATGTGTAGTTCCCTCCTTCTCTAAAAATGTAAGCTTACGCTTCAAAAATTTCGATTTCTTTGCTGTCAGCTGTTAATGTTACTACAGCTTTGCGGCGCTTGTTAGTATATCCAGCATGTTTACCCATGCGTTTGAATTTACCTTTATAGTTCATGATGTTCACTTTTTCAACTTTAACGCCGAAAATTTCTTGAACAGCATCTTTAACTTCAGTTTTATTAGCTTTAACGTCTACTTCGAAAGTATACTTTTTGTCAGCCATGATTTCTGAAGAACGTTCTGTGATAACGGGGCGCTTAATGATATCGCGTGCATCCATTATGCAAGCACCTCCTCTACTTTTTCAACAGCTGCTTTAGTAATAATAAGCTTGTTGTGTCCTACTAAATCAAGAACATTTAAACCAGCTGCATCTAATACAGTAACACCAGGGATGTTACGAGCAGATAATGCAACATTATCATTTACTACATCTGTTACGATAAGAGCTTTAGAGTCTACTGAAAGACCATTTAAGAAAGCTACGAATTCTTTAGTTTTTGGAGCTTCGAAAGATAAGCTGTCAAGAACTAAGATGTTTTCCTCTTGTACTTTAGAAGCTAAAGCAGATTTAAGAGCTAAACGACGAACTTTCTTAGGTAATTTGTAGCTATAAGATCTTGGTTGTGGTCCGAATACAGTACCACCGCCACGCCATTGTGGTGAACGGATAGATCCTTGACGAGCACGACCAGTTCCTTTTTGGCGCCATGGTTTGCGTCCGCCGCCTGCTACTTCAGAACGATTTTTTACTTTGTGAGTTCCTTGACGTAAAGAAGCGCGTTGCATAACGATAGCTTCGAATAATACGTGTTGGTTAGGTTCGATACCAAAAATAGAATCGTTAAGCTCAATTTCGCCAACGCTTGCTCCTTTTTGGTCTAATAATGTAACTTTAGGCATTTTCTAATGCTCCTCCTTTCCTGTTATACTTATTTTGCTTTAATAGCAGTTTTAACTTTAACTAAAGATTTTTTCGCACCAGGTACGTTACCTTTAATTAATAGTAGGTTGCGTTCAACATCAACTTTAACAATAGTTAAGTTTTGAACAGTAACTTGATCTCCACCCATGCGACCAGGTAATAATTTACCTTTGAATACGCGGTTAGGTGCTACAGGACCCATTGAACCAGGGCGACGGTGGTAACGAGAACCGTGAGACATTGGTCCACGAGATTGTCCGTGGCGCTTGATAGAGCCTTGGAATCCTTTACCTTTAGATACACCTGTTACATCAACTACATCGCCTTCAGCGAAAATATTAACTTGGACTTCTTGACCAACCTCGTATTCATCAAGGTTTACTCCGCGGAATTCGCGAATGAAGCGCTTAGGTGCAGTGTTTGCTTTGCTAACGTGACCTTGTTCAGGTTTGTTTGAAAGCTTTTCGCGTTTGTCAGAGAAACCAATTTGGATCGCTTCGTAGCCATCATTTTCAATTGTTTTCTTTTGAAGAACAACGTTAGAAGCTGCTTCAACAACAGTTACTGGAATAAGTTCACCGTTTTCAGCAAATACTTGCGTCATACCAATTTTTCTTCCTAAGATTCCTTTGGTCATTAGTCACACCTCCTGAAAATATATATTTAATAATTATAATTTGATTTCGATATCTACACCTGATGGTAAGTCTAAACGCATTAATGAATCAACTGTTTGTGGTGTTGGGTTCACGATGTCGATTAAACGTTTATGTGTACGCATCTCGAATTGTTCACGAGAATCTTTGTATTTATGAACCGCACGAAGGATTGTGTATACAGATCTTTCAGTTGGTAATGGAATTGGACCAGATACAGCCGCACCAGAACGTTTTGCAGTTTCTACAATTTTCTCAGCAGATTGATCAAGGATTCTGTGATCATATGCTTTTAAACGAATACGAATTTTTTGTTTTGCCATTACTTTCCCTCCTTTTCGCCTATTTTTCTAAATAGACATTTACTCCGTGAAAATTTCCCACACACTCGCCATGGCAAAGCGGCCGGGTGTGTCAGCAACCTCTCACATCACCGCGGTCAAAGACCAACATTGTCTATTATACATAACACTAATAGAAAATGCAACATTTTCTTTTACCGTTATTGCTGTTAAACACTTTTCCTATTATACATAGGTTAGATGATTTTTTCAAGCGATTGTTTCGATGATTAAACTTATCGAATTGTGTCATTATTTATATAGAAGAAACTCGACATAATTAATGTAAAGTTCATCTGAATTTCTAAAGAACTTCATAACTTACAATCAAGTACTATGAAAATATAACTGTTTTTTTGTAAAAAGTCTAATGTTAAATTATGCATCTCATTCCTTTTCATTTTTTGACAGATTATCAAAGTCTATTCACTAAGTATCTCGAACAAGTCGTTTTCAGATTTCTACTTTTACCTAGCCTTAAAATAACGAAATAAAAAAAGCAGATGGATATCCATCTGCTTTTTATAAAATCTTTATTAAAGATTACTCAGTGATTGAAGCTACTACTCCAGCACCTACAGTACGTCCACCTTCACGGATAGAGAACTTAGTACCTTCTTCAATAGCTACAGGAGCGATAAGCTCAACTGACATTTCGATGTTATCCCCAGGCATAACCATTTCTACGCCTTCAGGAAGGTTACAAATACCAGTTACGTCAGTTGTACGGAAGTAGAACTGAGGACGGTAGTTAGAGAAGAATGGAGTGTGACGTCCACCTTCTTCTTTTGAAAGAACATAAACTTCAGCTTTGAATTTTTTGTGTGGGTTGATTGAACCTGGTTTAGCTAATACTTGACCACGTTGGATTTCTTCACGAGAAACACCACGAAGTAGAGCACCGATGTTGTCACCAGCTTCTGCATAGTCAAGAAGTTTACGGAACATTTCAACACCTGTTACAGTTGTTGATTTAGCTTCTTCAGAGATACCAACGATTTCAACTACGTCACCAACTTTAACTTGTCCACGTTCAACACGTCCAGTAGCAACTGTTCCACGACCTGTGATTGAGAATACATCCTCTACAGGCATCATGAATGGTTTGTCAGTGTCACGAGTTGGTGTTGGGATGTACTCATCAACAGCAGCCATAAGCTCGTTGATTTTTTCTTCCCACTCAGCTTCTCCTTCAAGAGCTTTAAGAGCAGAACCTTTGATTACTGGGATATCATCACCAGGGAATTCATATTCAGAAAGTAGATCACGGATTTCCATTTCTACTAATTCTAATAATTCTTCGTCGTCTACCATGTCACATTTGTTCATGAATACAACAAGGTAAGGTACACCTACTTGACGAGAAAGAAGGATGTGCTCACGAGTTTGTGGCATTGGGCCGTCAGCAGCAGATACAACTAGGATACCGCCGTCCATTTGAGCAGCACCAGTGATCATGTTTTTAACATAGTCAGCGTGACCTGGGCAGTCAACGTGTGCATAGTGACGGTTAGCAGTTTCATACTCAACGTGTGCAGTAGAGATTGTGATACCACGTTCTCTTTCTTCTGGAGCACCGTCGATTTGATCGTAAGCGCGAGCTTCAGCTCCACCAACTTTTGCAAGTACAGAAGTGATAGCTGCTGTTAGAGTAGTTTTACCATGGTCAACGTGACCAATTGTTCCGATGTTAACATGTGGTTTTGAGCGATCGAATTTAGCTTTAGCCATTAGGAATTTCCTCCTCGAATTTAAATAATTAGATTTATTAAAAACTTAAGTATGCCACTATAAAGGGAGAATATCCCCCTTCATAGCTTACATAGTAGTTATACTTGATTAAAAGATGAAAATCAATTATTCACCTTTATTTTTTTTGATGATGTCTTCAGAGATGTTTTTAGGTACTTCTTCATAGTGATCGAAGTGCATTGAGAATGTTCCACGACCTTGTGTAGCAGAACGTAATGTCGTTGCATATCCGAACATTTCAGATAGTGGAACGAACGCTTTAACAACTTGTGCATTACCGCGTGCTTCCATACCTTCAACGCGTCCACGACGAGAAGTAATGTTACCCATGATATCTCCAAGATATTCTTCAGGCATTACAACTTCAACTTTCATGACTGGCTCAAGGATTACTGGTTTACATTTTGAAGCTGCATTTTTAAGAGCTAAAGAAGCAGCAACTTTAAACGCCATTTCAGATGAGTCAACATCATGGTAAGATCCGTCGAATAATTTAGCTTTAACGTCTACCATTGGGAAACCAGCTAATACACCGCGCTCAAGAGCATCTTCTAAACCAGCTTGTACTGCTGGGATGTATTCACGTGGTACAACCCCACCGACGATAGCATTTTCAAATTCAAAACCTTTTCCTTCTTCGTTTGGTGCGAATTCAATCCAAACGTGTCCGTATTGTCCACGTCCACCTGATTGACGAGCAAATTTACCCTCAACTTGTGCTGATTGACGGAAAGTTTCACGGTATGCTACTTGAGGAGCACCAACGTTAGCTTCCACTTTAAATTCACGACGCATACGATCTACAAGGATATCAAGGTGAAGCTCACCCATACCAGCAATAATTACTTCACCAGTTTCTTGGTCAGTATGCGCACGGAATGTTGGATCTTCTTCTTGTAATTTTTGTAGAGCTGTTGACATTTTATCTAAGTCAGCCTTAGTTTTAGGCTCGATAGATAATGAGATAACTGGCTCTGGGAATTCCATAGATTCAAGAATAACAAGATTCTTTTCATCACATAGAGTGTCACCAGTAGTAGTATCTTTAAGACCTACAGCTGCAGCGATATCTCCAGCATGTACTTCTGAAATCTCTTCACGAGAGTTAGCGTGCATTTGAAGGATACGACCTACACGTTCACGCTTACCTTTTGTAGAGTTTTGTACATAAGAACCAGAGCTTAATGTACCAGAGTATACACGGAAGAATGTTAATTTACCAACGTAAGGGTCAGTCATAACTTTAAACGCTAGCGCAGCAAATGGCTCGTCGTCGCTTGAAGGACGAGTAACTTCTTCATCTGATTGAGGAACAGTACCTTTGATAGCAGGTACATCCAATGGAGATGGAAGATAATCGATAACAGCGTCAAGCATTGGTTGAACACCTTTGTTTTTGAATGCTGAACCACAGATAACTGGGTAGAATTCTACATTAACAGTACCTTTACGGATAGCAGCTTTTAGCTCATCCACAGTGATTTCTTCACCGCCAAGGTATTTCTCCATTAATTCTTCATCAAGTTCAGCTACCGCTTCTATTAATTTTTCACGGTATTCTTCAGCTTGATCTTGGTATTCTGCAGGAATCTCAGTTTCAGTAATATCTGTTCCTAAGTCATTTCCATACATAATAGCTTTCATTTCAACTAAATCAATGATACCAGTGAATTGATCTTCAGCACCGATTGGAAGTTGAATTGGGTGTGCATTCGCTTGAAGACGGTCATGTAGAGTTCCTACAGAGTATAGGAAGTCTGCACCGATTTTATCCATCTTGTTTACGAATACAACACGTGGTACACCGTAAGTTGTAGCTTGGCGCCAAACTGTTTCAGTTTGAGGCTCAACGCCTGATTGTGCATCAAGTACGGCAACCGCACCATCAAGTACACGAAGTGAACGTTCAACTTCAACAGTGAAGTCTACGTGTCCTGGTGTATCGATAATGTTAACGCGGTGTTCTTTCCACTGTGCTGTTGTAGCAGCAGAAGTGATTGTAATACCACGTTCTTGTTCTTGTTCCATCCAGTCCATTTGTGAAGCACCTTCATGTGTTTCACCAATTTTGTGGATACGACCTGTATAGTAAAGAACACGTTCAGTAGTGGTAGTTTTACCAGCATCGATATGTGCCATGATACCAATATTACGAGTCTTTGCTAAGGAGAACTCTCTTGCCATTTGGTATTTCTCCTTCCTTATTGAAGAATAGTATTAGGAATAAGTTGTGAATCTTACCAACGATAATGAGCAAACGCTTTGTTAGCTTCTGCCATTTTGTGTGTATCTTCACGTTTCTTAACTGATGCACCAGTGTTGTTAGCTGCATCTAAAATTTCGTTAGCTAAACGCTCTTCCATCGTTTTTTCTCCACGAAGACGAGTGTAGTTAACTAACCAACGAAGACCTAAAGTAGTACGACGCTCAGGACGCACCTCAACTGGTACTTGGTAGTTAGAACCCCCAACACGGCGAGCTTTAACTTCTAATACAGGCATGATGTTTTTAAGAGCTTGATCGAATACTTCCATTGGCTCTTTCCCTGTACGATCTTTAATGATTTCAAAAGAGGAATATAAAATTTGTTGAGCTGTACCTCTTTTACCGTCAATCATTAATTTATTGATTAAACGAGTGATTAATTTTGAATTATACAAAGGATCTGGTAATACATCTCTCTTTGCAACAGGACCTTTACGAGGCATGTTTTGTCCTCCTTTCAATAGTACTTATTGTATTTTTTAAACGATTACTTTTTAGCTGGTTTAGGACGCTTAGTACCGTATTTAGAACGGCTTTGCATACGGTTGTTAACACCAGCAGTATCAAGTGCACCACGAACGATGTGATAACGTACCCCTGGTAAGTCTTTTACACGTCCGCCACGGATAAGAACAACACTGTGCTCTTGTAGGTTGTGACCGATACCAGGAATATAAGCAGTTACCTCGATTCCGTTAGTTAAACGTACACGAGCATATTTACGTAACGCAGAGTTTGGTTTTTTAGGTGTCATTGTACCAACACGAGTACAAACACCGCGTTTTTGTGGAGATGATACGTTAGTTTGAGCTTTTTTGAAACTGTTATAGCCTTTGTTAAGAGCTGGAGATTTTGATTTAGTCTCCTTAGACTCACGGCCTTTGCGAACTAATTGATTAATAGTAGGCATTGAAATTTCCTCCTTTCACTAGTTGATTCTAGTACCACACATCCAGGTGGTTCATAAATGAGCAAAAACAAAGTTCTTGCAGAAACCCTACAAAAACAGTTTTACTTAAAAAAATAACATACATTGCTTCTATTGCTCAGTTCGTTAAGAACCTAGCTGCTTACACAATTAGTCTTGTTTATAAAGTTAAAGTAACTCTAAAAGCTAAGGGTAATGATAGAAGCACCTTTGATATAGTATCATCTTTACATATCGGGTGTCAACCATACTGATAAAATATTTTTAAACACAGAACACAAGCATAAGCGCCTTGGTCAGCCCTACCCAGTATAAGACGAGCTATCTAAAAGGTTGCTTTTGACCTTCTCGACGAATTGTCTTATGACCTTTAGGGGCTAGGCGCGCTGAAGCTAGACTTCAACTTTCTTTAAATAAATGATCCCTAAACAATAATAGAGCGATCAGTCACACAAACAACTGACCGCTCCACTGTTTATTCTACAACTGTTGTTTCTTTGTTTTGTTCTTCAGTAAAAACTGGTACAGCTTTTCTGTATCGAGGCATTCCAGTTCCAGCAGGAACTAGCTTACCAATGATAACATTTTCTTTAAGCCCTAATAATTCGTCTCGTTTTCCTTTAATCGCTGCGTCTGTAAGAACTCTTGTTGTTTCTTGGAATGATGCAGCAGATAAGAATGAGTCTGTTTCAAGGGACGCTTTTGTAATACCAAGTAATACTGGACGACCAGTTGCTGGAGTTTTACCATTAAGTAACGCTGATGTATTAGCATCAGTAAACTGATGAATATCAAGCAATGTTCCTGGTAACACATCTGTTTCACCCGCGTCAACAACACGGATTTTACGAAGCATTTGTCTAACCATAACTTCGATATGTTTATCTCCAATTTCAACACCTTGCATACGGTATACTTTTTGAACTTCTTTTAGCAAGTATTCTTGTACTGCAAGTGTATCTTTAACTTTAATAAGTTCTTTCGGATCGATAGAACCTTCAGTTAGCTCTTGACCACGTTTTACTTCAGAATCCACAGCTACTTTTAAGCGTGCTGTATAAGGAACTGTGTAAGAACGAGTTTCAACTTGACCTTGAACAACAATTTCTTGTTGGCGGTCTTTTGCTTCGTTGATTGCCACAACAATACCATCAATTTCAGAAATATGAGCCAAACCTTTAGGATTACGTGCTTCAAAAATTTCTTGGATACGAGGTAAACCTTGAGTGATGTCATCTCCGGCAACCCCACCAGTATGGAATGTACGCATTGTTAACTGTGTACCTGGTTCACCGATTGATTGTGCAGCAATAATACCAACTGCTTCACCGACTTCAACTTCTTGGCCAGTAGCAAGGTTACGTCCATAACATTTTTTACATACACCATGACGAGTATTACAAGTAAATGCCGAACGAATCCAAGCTTCTTGAATGCCAACACTTTCAATATATATAGCAAGATCTTCCGTAATTAGACCATTTTCAGGAACAATCACTTCTCCTGTTTCAGGGTGTTTGATTGTTTTTCTTGCGTAACGACCAATTAAACGTTCTTCTAGGCTTTCGATAATTTCCGTACCTTCTTTTAATGGTCCAACAAGTAATCCACGGTCTGTTCCACAATCATCATCACGAACAATGACATCTTGGGCTACGTCTACAAGACGACGAGTCAGGTAACCTGAATCGGCTGTCTTAAGGGCTGTATCCGCAAGACCTTTACGAGCACCGTGAGTAGAGATAAAGTACTCTAATACTGTTAAACCTTCACGGAAACTTGATTTAATTGGTAACTCAATAATACGCCCAGCCGGGTTGGCCATTAGACCACGCATACCTGCAAGCTGCGTAAAGTTAGACGCGTTACCACGGGCACCAGAGTCACTCATGATAAAGATTGGGTTAGAACGATTTAAGGATTTCATCAGTTTACCTTGAATAACATCCTTCGCAGAACTCCAAATTGAAATAACACGATCATAACGCTCATCTTCTGTAATAAGCCCACGTCTGAATTGTTTCATAACGTTGTCTACCTTAGCTTGAGCATCATGAATGATTTGTGTCTTCTCCTCTAATACTACGATATCGGCAACCCCAACAGTGATACCAGCTTTTGTAGAATATTTAAATCCAAGATCCTTCATTTTATCAAGCATCTTAGATGTTTCAGTAATTTTAAAACGTTTAAATACTTCAGCAATGATATTTCCAAGAATGCCTTTCTTGAATGGCTCATTTAATGGTTGAGCTTTAATAGCTTCAATAACATTTTGTCCTTTTTCAATGAAGAATCGCTCTGGTGTTTTCACTTCTAAATTTTCTTTAGTTGGTTCATTGATATAAGGGAAAGTCTTCGGAAGAATTTCATTGAATATCAGTTTACCAACTGTTGTCATTAGAAGTTTTTCATTTTGTTCTTCAGTAAACGTTAAATTCTTTAACGATGATGCACGTACTGCAACACGTGTATGAAGATGTACATAACCATTTTGATATGCTACAAGTGCTTCATTTGTATCGTTAAAAATCATACCTTCACCAACTGCATTTTCTCTTTCTAAAGTTAAGTAATAGTTACCTAATACCATATCTTGAGAAGGAGTAACAACTGGCTTACCATCTTTAGGATTCAAGATATTTTGTGCAGCCAGCATTAATAATCGCGCTTCAGCTTGTGCTTCAGCAGATAGAGGTACGTGGACAGCCATTTGGTCACCGTCAAAGTCAGCGTTATACGCTGTACATACTAATGGGTGAAGACGAATCGCACGACCTTCAACTAGAGTAGGTTCAAATGCTTGGATTCCTAGTCTGTGTAGCGTAGGGGCACGGTTAAGCAACACTGGGTGCTCCTTAATTACCGATTCCAATACATCCCATACTTCAGGTTGTAA
This sequence comes from Bacillus sp. AP8, assembly GCF_000321185.1. Taxonomy (NCBI): domain Bacteria; kingdom Bacillati; phylum Bacillota; class Bacilli; order Caryophanales; family Bacillaceae; genus Bacillus; species Bacillus sp. AP8. The sequence continues at coordinate 28,602 of NZ_CAPG01000091.1, read as the reverse complement.
TCTTTCGATTTTACGTTTAGCTGACTTAATATTATGAGCTAAACCTTTACCAACAAGTTCTTTCATCACAAACGGCTTGAATAATTCAATTGCCATTTCTTTAGGAAGACCACATTGGTACATTTTTAAGTTAGGACCTACAACGATAACGGAACGACCAGAATAGTCAACACGTTTACCAAGTAAGTTTTGACGGAAACGACCTTGTTTCCCTTTTAGCATGTGTGATAATGATTTTAATGGACGGTTACCTGGTCCAGTTACCGGTCTACCACGACGACCATTATCAATTAAAGCATCAACAGCTTCTTGAAGCATACGCTTTTCGTTTTGAACGATAATACTTGGTGCACCTAAATCTAATAGTCGTTTTAGACGATTATTACGGTTAATTACACGACGGTATAAATCGTTTAAATCTGAAGTAGCAAAGCGTCCACCATCAAGCTGAACCATTGGACGAAGTTCTGGCGGAATTACCGGTAGAACTTCCAAAATCATCCATGATGGTTCGTTACCTGAATTACGGAATGCTTCTAATACTTCAAGACGTTTAATAGCACGAGTACGACGTTGACCTTGAGCAGTTTTTAACTCTTCTTTTAATGCTTCTGTTTCTTTTTCAGTATCAATATCTGAAAGAAGTTTACGGATTGCCTCAGCACCCATAGAAGCTTGGAATTTGTTACCATACTTTTCTCGGTATGTTCTGTACTCTTTTTCAGAAAGAAGTTGTTTCTTTTCTAAAGAAGTTGCGCCACTGTCAGTTACTACATATGAAGCAAAATAAATAACTTCTTCTAGAGCGCGTGGGGACATGTCTAAAACAAGTCCCATACGGCTCGGAATTCCTTTAAAGTACCAAATATGTGATACTGGTGCAGCTAGTTCAATATGACCCATACGTTCACGACGTACTTTAGCTCTTGTAACTTCAACACCACAGCGATCACATACTACGCCTTTATAACGTACTCTTTTATATTTGCCACAATGACATTCCCAGTCCTTTGTTGGCCCAAAGATTCTTTCGCAAAACAAACCGTCTTTTTCAGGTTTTAATGTACGATAGTTAATCGTTTCTGGTTTTTTGACTTCACCAAATGACCAAGAACGAATCTTGTCAGGCGAAGCAAGACCTATTTTCATATACTCAAAATTATTTACATCCAGCAAGGGGCCGACCTCCCTTTTAGATTCCAGGTATTACCCTTATTGCTCAGGCCTGTGGAATAATAGGTTACTTGGTTGTATTTACTTCTGTTTCTTCAACAGTTTCTTCTTTTGTTTCTGACTCTAATGATAATGCATCACTTTGATGAACGTCTTCGTCATCTTCTGTATCACGCATTTCTATTTCTTGATCATCGCTAGACATGATCTTAACATCTAAACCTAAGCTTTGAAGCTCTTTAATTAATACTTTAAATGATTCCGGAACACCTGGTTCTGGTACATTTTCACCTTTAACAATCGCTTCGTATGTTTTTACACGACCAACAACATCATCTGATTTAACAGTAAGAATTTCTTGAAGAGTATATGCTGCACCATAAGCTTCAAGTGCCCATACCTCCATCTCACCGAAACGTTGTCCACCGAACTGAGCTTTACCACCAAGTGGTTGCTGTGTTACTAGTGAGTATGGTCCAGTAGAACGAGCATGTAGTTTATCATCAACCATGTGGGCTAGTTTAATCATATACATGATACCAACAGATACACGGTTATCAAACGGTTCACCTGTACGTCCATCATAAAGAACTGTTTTAGCATCACGTGCCATACCAGCTTCTTCAATTGTGCTCCATACATCATCCTCGGTTGCTCCATCGAATACTGGCGATGCAACATGAATACCTAAGTAGCGAGCTGCCATACCTAAGTGTAATTCTAACACCTGTCCGATATTCATACGTGATGGTACACCCTGAGGGTTAAGCATAATATCAATCGGAGTACCGTCTGGTAAGTAAGGCATATCTTCTTCTGGTAAGATTCTTGAGATAACCCCTTTATTACCATGACGTCCAGCCATTTTATCTCCCTCGGAGATTTTACGTTTTTGAACAATATAAGCACGAACAAGTTGATTTACTCCTGGAGGAAGTTCATCTCCATCTTCGCGGTTAAATACTTTAACATCTAGAACGATACCGCCACCACCATGTGGTACACGTAGTGATGTATCACGTACTTCACGCGCCTTCTCACCGAAGATCGCATGTAGAAGACGTTCTTCAGCAGTAAGTTCTGTAACACCTTTAGGAGTTACTTTACCTACTAGTAAATCACCATCTTTTACTTCAGCACCAATACGAATAATTCCTCTTTCATCTAGGTTTCTTAAAGCATCTTCACCTACGTTTGGAATATCACGAGTGATTTCTTCAGGTCCTAGCTTTGTATCACGAGATTCTGATTCGTATTCTTCGATATGAATAGATGTATATACATCGTCTTTTACAAGACGCTCACTCATAATGATTGCATCTTCGTAGTTGTATCCATCCCATGTCATAAATCCTACTAACACGTTACGTCCAAGAGCTAATTCACCCTTTTCCATTGATGGACCATCAGCTAAAATTTCACCTTTTGTTACACGGTTTCCAACAGCTACGATTGGGCGTTGGTTGTAACATGTTCCTTGGTTAGAACGGATGAATTTTAACATGCGGTACTTATCAAGGTTACCCTTGACCTCTTGGCCATCTACCACTGAAATACGGCGAACCCATACTTCGCGTGATTCAACATGTTCTACGATTCCATCATGCTTACAGATTACTGCAGCCCCTGAATCCTTCGCAGATACATATTCCATTCCTGTTCCAACAATTGGTGATTCTGGTTGCATTAATGGTACAGCTTGACGTTGCATGTTCGCACCCATTAGTGCACGGTTAGAGTCATCATTTTCTAAGAAAGGAATACAAGCAGTCGCTGCTGATACAACCTGTTTAGGTGATACATCCATATAATCAACACGATCATGTGGTACGACTGTATTTTCTCCTCGGAAACGAGCAACAACTTCATTATCAAGGAAAGCTCCATCATCTGAAAGAAGTACATTTGCTTGTGCTACCACATAATTGTCTTCTTCATCTGCTGTTAAATAATCGATATGATTAGTTACTTTTCCTGTTTCCGGGTCAACTTTTCTATATGGAGTTTCAATAAACCCAAAACGATTTACCTTTGCGAAACTAGATAATGAGTTAATTAATCCGATATTTGGACCCTCAGGTGTTTCAATCGGACACATACGACCATAGTGAGAATAGTGAACGTCACGAACTTCAAATCCAGCACGTTCACGAGTTAAACCACCAGGCCCTAATGCTGAAAGACGACGTTTGTGTGTTAATTCAGCCAGTGGATTCGTTTGATCCATGAATTGCGATAATTGAGAGCTTCCGAAGAATTCTTTAATAGACGCAATAACTGGTCGAATATTAATCAGTTGCTGCGGTGTAATTGTGTTCGTATCTTGAATTGACATTCTTTCACGAACTACACGTTCCATACGAGATAAACCAATACGGAATTGGTTTTGTAGTAACTCACCAACAGAACGTAAACGACGATTTCCTAGATGATCGATATCATCTGTATCTCCAACTTGGTGTAACAAGTTAAAGAAGTAACTAATAGATGCAATAATATCTGCAGGTGTGATATTTTTAATCTCTTCTACGATATTTGCATTACCAATTATGTTTATCTCTTTTTCACCTTCAGTTTCAGCTGGTGAATAAATTTTAATAGATTGCAGTAAAACATCATCTTCTACCACGCCACCGAATGGTTTGAACGTTTTAAAACCAGTTCCTGCCTCTAAATAAGGTAGAATACGATCCAAATTACGGCGATCTAATAGCGTTCCTTTTTCCACAATGATTTCTCCAGTTTCTGAATCAACCAATGTTTCTGCAATACGCTGATTAAATAAGCGGTTTTTAATATGAAGTTTTTTATTTATTTTGTAACGTCCAACATTCGCTAAATCATAGCGTTTAGGATCAAAGAATCGAGAAACCAATAGGCTTTTCGCATTCTCCACTGTAGGTGGTTCACCTGGTCTTAGACGTTCATAAATTTCAATTAATGCTTTCTCAGTGCTTTCTGTGTTATCTTTTTCAAGAGTATTACGTAAGTATTCATTATCTCCTAATAAGTCGATAATCTCTTGATCAGAACCAAAACCAAGCGCACGTAAAAGTACAGTTACTGGAAGTTTTCGTGTACGATCAATTCTTACATAAACAACATCTTTAGCATCTGTTTCATATTCTAACCATGCTCCACGGTTAGGTATTACTGTTGCTGTGAAGCCATTTTTACCATTTTTGTCTACTTTATTACTAAAGTACACACTTGGAGAACGTACAAGCTGTGATACAATAACACGCTCTGCTCCATTTACAACAAATGTTCCTGTTTCCGTCATTAAAGGAAAGTCACCCATGAAAACATCTTGGTCTTTTACTTCCCCTGTTTCTTTATTAACTAGACGGACTTTCACACGTAGAGGAGCTGAGTACGTTACATCGCGCTCTTTTGATTCCTCTACAGAATACTTAGGATCGCCTAAGCTGTAATCAATAAATTCCAACGATAGGTTTCCAGTGAAATCCTCGATAGGAGAAATATCCTTGAACATCTCTCTTAAGCCTTCATCCAAGAAATTTTGGTATGATGCTGTTTGGATTTCAATAAGGTTTGGTAATTCCAGCACCTCGCTAATGCGCGCATAGCTTCTGCGTTGGCGGTGTCGTCCATACTGAACAAGTTGACCTGTCAACAGATTCACCCCTCAAATCAAGCGTTATAAGGATTTATTATCCAAAAGAACTATTATAAGTTCTCTTAGACAAAAAGAAAATGGTTTTATTTAAAAACCACAATACTCATAAAACGAACTATTATTTTATATATTTTTCCCACTAATTCTTAATTTATACGATTATTTAACATTTAAAATGAGCGGAAATAATATATATGCATTTTATAATACTATCATAGCCCTATTTTAGAGTCAAACTTTTTTAGAAACAAGTATATAATAACCCTTCTTTTTTACAAATACTTCAACATTGCCAAATAATTCTTCCATTTTAGCCATCGCTGATGGAGCACCTTGTTTCTTCTGGATTACAACCCATAGCTCTCCATTCGCAGATAAATGATTAAAACTATTTGTAAATATATCATGAACCACTTGCTTACCTGCCCTAATCGGCGGGTTAGTTAAAATAGCGGCGAAGGATTTATTTTTCACTTCCGAGAAAACATCACTCTCATAAATCGTTACATTGGTTACACCATTTAGTTCAGCGTTATCTATCGCTAATTGAACCGCACGAGCATTCACGTCAATCATTTCAACATGTACTTCTGGGTAATCATTCGCAACACTTAAACCAATTGGCCCATACCCGCAGCCTACATCCAAGATTCCTCCTTCTCCTCCATCAGGATAAGAGAAACTATCAATTAATAAACGCGAACCAAAATCCACTTCTTTTTTCGAGAAAACTCCGTTATCCGTTTTAAAACGAAATGTTTTTCCTCTCAACGTGAACTCCCAATACTTAGGATTACTTTCCACACCTGGATTTTTTGTATAATAATGATTTGTCAAAGGACATCCTCCTTTAGAAAGGATATTTTAGAAGTCTAGCTTTATTGAAGATAGTACAACGGAGAACCTAGTTTCTTATCTAGCCAAAAAAAGCTCGCTGTATTCAGCGAGCTCTTTTTTTAAGCAACATTACTTAACTTCAACGTTTGCTCCAACTTCTTCAAGTTTAGCTTTGATTTCTTCAGCTTCATCTTTAGAAACGCCTTCTTTAAGCGCTTTTGGAGTGTTGTCAACAAGTTCTTTTGCTTCTTTAAGTCCAAGACCTGTAACTTCACGTACCACTTTGATAACTTTGATTTTTTGATCTCCAGCACCAGCTAGTACTACGTCAAATTCAGTTTTTTCAGCAGCTGCATCTCCACCAGCAGCTCCGCCAACCATTGCTACAGGAGCAGCAGCAGTTACGCCAAATTCTTCTTCGATTGCTTTTACAAGGTCATTTAGTTCTAAAACAGTCATAGATTTAACTGCTTCAATGATTTGTTCTTTAGTCATTATATATTTCCTCCTTAATACTTTTCGATTAATATTTTAAGATTAGTTTTTACGAATATACGAGGCAACAATTATGCGCCTTGTTCTTCTTTTTGATCTGCAACTGCTTTAGTAGCAAGAGCAAGGTTGCGGATTGGAGCTTGAAGTACGCTAAGTAACATAGAAAGAAGACCTTCACGAGATGGAAGTTCAGCAAGAGCTTTAACTTCTTCTACTGTTGCAACGTTACCTTCAATTACACCAGCTTTAATTTCTAATGCTTCGTGTTTTTTTGCGAAATCGTTAAGGATTTTCGCAGGTGCAACTACATCTTCGTTAGAAAAAGCAATTGCGTTCGGACCAGTAAGAACTGAGTTTAACTCAGCAACTTCAGCTGATTCCGCAGCAAGACGAGTAAGCGTATTTTTGTACACTTTAAATTCGATACCCGCTTCACGTAGTTGCTTACGTAATTCTGTTACCTCAGCAACGTTCAATCCACGGTAATCAACAACGATTGTTGATTTGCTAGCTTTCATTTTGTCGGCAATTTCTTGCACGATTTGTTTTTTAGCCTCAATAGCGCTGCTCATCAATTACACCTCCTATTAGATTTGCTTAAAACACATTTATACCGTTCAAAAAGAAAACCCTCAGATCAACAATAATAGACTTGAGGGCAGTAAATTCCAGAAAATAGTCAATGACTAAATATATCGAAATTACCTCGGCAGGATATTAAGTTCCTAAAGTAGAACCCCTGCTGTCTACGGTACAAATGGTATTCATTTTTACAACAAGAAAAATTATATAACACTCATATGTCGAATGTCAATTATTTTTTTGTATTAGTTTTTTAAAGCGAAAGTAGAAGGATCTACTTTAATTCCAGGTCCCATTGTAGAAGTTACAGTTAAGTTCTTAATGTAAGTTCCTTTAGCAGCTGCTGGTTTAACTTTGATCATTTGATCATAGATAGCAGTGAAGTTTTCAGCTAATTTGTTATCTTCAAAAGAAACTTTTCCGATTGGTACATGGATGTTACCAGATTTATCTACACGGTATTCTACTTTACCAGCTTTGATTTCATTGATTGCTTTTGTTACGTCAAAAGTAACTGTACCTGTTTTAGGGTTTGGCATTAAACCTTTAGGTCCTAATACACGACCAAGTTTACCAACTTCACCCATCATATCAGGAGTAGCAACGATTACATCAAACTCAAACCAACCTTGTTGGATTTTGTTGATGTAGTCAGCATCGCCTACGAAGTCAGCTCCAGCAGCTTCTGCTTCTTTAGCTTTTTCACCTTTAGCGAATACTAATACACGTTGAGTTTTACCAGTTCCATTTGGAAGAACTAGAGCTCCACGGATTTGTTGGTCAGCTTTCTTAGGATCTACTCCAAGACGGAAAGCAACCTCTACTGTTGCATCAAACTTAGTGAAGTTTGTTTTTTTAACAAGCTCGATAGCTTCTGTTACTGAGTATGCTTTTGAAGCTTCTACAAGTTTAGCAGCTTCTACATATTTTTTACTTTTTTTAGCCATTTTTAAATCCTCCTAATAATGTGGTTTTAACGGTATAAGCCTCCCACGAAAAAGGTTGCGAAATTATATTATGAACTTCGCAACCCCGTAGAAACGTCTAACTTATTTGCAAGGATTAGTCTTCGATGACAATACCCATGCTACGTGCAGTACCTTCAACCATACGCATTGCAGACTCAACGTTTGCAGCGTTTAGATCAGGCATTTTAGTTTCAGCAATCTCACGCACTTTGTCGCGTTTAACTGTTGCCACTTTCTTACGATTTGGTTCACCAGAACCTGACTCGATACCAGCCGCTTTTTTAAGTAATACAGCAGCAGGTGGAGTTTTCGTAATGAATGTAAATGAACGGTCTTCGAAAACCGTAATTTCTACAGGAATGATAAGACCAGCTTGTTCTGCAGTACGAGCGTTAAACTCTTTACAGAAACCCATGATGTTAACACCCGCTTGACCAAGTGCTGGACCAACTGGTGGAGCTGGATTAGCTTTAGCTGCAGGAATCTGAAGTTTTACAATTTTAATTACTTTTTTAGCCACGAGACACACCTCCTTAAAGTCCGTGATGTGGTAATAGGGGCTCGTTCCCCTCCCACTCATAAGATTCTTTATATATCGAATAAAGAACTAAACAATTGTTCAGGCCTCTAATCATTGAGACATACTGACCTATGAAATTTTATCATCTATCAGGATGTATTTCAAGTTTTTTCGAATTATAATTTTTCAACTTGGGTAAAATCAAGCTCTACCTTCGTATCTCTACCAAACATATTTACAAGAACTTTTACTTTTGCTTTATCTGTATCAAGCTCTTCAATGATACCTGTATAAGTAGCAAAAGGTCCTTCTTTAATTTGTACTGACTCACCTAATTCAAAGTCAACTTCTACTCGTTTTTCTTCCATTCCCATTTGTTTCAGTAGAGCTACTACTTCTTCTGGTAAAAGAGGAGTTGGTTTTGAACCACCACCTGCAGATCCTACGAATCCAGTTACACCTGGCGTATTACGAACAACATACCAAGAGTCATCCGTCATAATAATTTCTACAAGCACATAACCAGGGAATACTTTTTTCTTTACGACTTTTTTCTTGCCGTTTTTAATTTCTGTTTCTTCCTCTTCAGGAACAACAACTCGGAAGATTTTATCTTGCATTCCCATTGATTCTACACGTTTTTCCAAGTTCGCTTTTACTTTATTCTCATATCCAGAATAAGTGTGAACAACATACCAATTCTTTTCCATTTTATCAGGACGTTATGTCCTTCCCTCCCTGCTTTTCATTCATCTTATAGGGTAACTTTTAAAATTTTGCTAAAATCAACTACATAATTTTCCCAAATTAAAAAAGCCACAAAAACGGGCTTTTTATATACTTATTATTCTATCACTATTATGCCTTTTTTACGAATATCTTATTCAATTAACAAAAAAGGGTTTATCTATTAATTTTTTGTTACTAATCGGATAACTTCAGAAATACCTAGATCAATAACTGTAAAGAATAAAGCCATAAAGATAACAGTTGTTAGAACAATGATTGTGTAGCTAGTAAGCTCTTTTCTTTTCGGCCAGCTTACTTTTTTCATTTCTCGAACTACGCCGCGAAAAAAATCGGTCATGCGTTGCATGTGTCTAACCTCCACCTTTTAAGTGTATATGTTATATATTATTTTGTTTCTTTATGAAGAGTATGAGCATTGCATATTTTACAAAATTTCTTGATTTCAAGGCGTTCTGATTTAGAAATTTTGCTGCTCTCAGTTGAATAATTTCTCGAACCACAATCTGCACATGCGAGAGTCACTTTACTTCTCATGAATTTTACACCTGCTTGTACGATTAAAATATTTCCTTAAAACCTTATCATGCATGCTGTATAATGTCAACGGACAAAAGGGTAATGAGTATTTGGAAGGAGTATGTTTTCAGAAAGGATTTTGTTAAAGGGAAATTTCACGGATTTCTAAATAACGCTCTAGTTTTCGCTTTACTCTTTGAAGCGCATTATCGATAGATTTCACATGTCTATTCAATTCCTCTGAAATTTCTTGATAGGACTGCCCATCTAAATAAAGAGCAAGTACTTTTCGTTCCAACTCACTTAATAATTCGCCCATCTGTAGTTCTATATCATCAAACTCTTCTTGGTTGATAATTAATTCTTCTGGGTTCATGGTTTTTGCACCCGTAATCACATCTAAAAGTGTTCGATCTGATTCTTCATCATAAATCGGTTTATCCAACGAAACATATGAATTCAATGGTATATGCTTTTGACGTGTTGCAGTTTTAATAGCTGTAATAATTTGTCTTGTAATGCATAATTCAGCAAAAGCTTTAAAAGAGGTAAGCTTGTCCTCTTTAAAATCTCGAATTGCTTTATATAAACCTATCATACCTTCTTGAACAATATCTTCTTTATCTGCCCCTATTAGAAAATACGTTCGAGCTTTCGCTCTGACAAAATTACGATACTTATGAATCAAAAAATCTAAAGCTTCACTTTCTCCCTTATGAACTAACTCTACTAGTATGTCGTCGTCTAAATGTAGAAATTTTTCGTTCACTTTGTGTCCATATTGTGCAACCATTATACCCCTCCCGACTGAAACATAAGTTAGAATTATTATACAGTAGGGAATTTTTAGACGTCAATATGTCAAAATTCTCCTCTCCTCCATTTTTCGAACTTTTCTGCCACTTCATCGCTAAGTTGAATTTTAGAGGATGGTTTTTTTTGCGTTTGTATCTGAACCTTTTTTTCTACTTCTTTTTCAATAAACTGACAGTCAATCAATAAATCACGGGCTGATTTTCGAAGCGCACCTTGTCCGAAAATCGCCCATTGCTCTGTGAAATCAGATGTTGCTACATGTACTTGTGTTTTTATATTATTCAACTCAATAGCTAGCTTTTCAATTCTTTCATCCGCTGTTTCATTTTCTTTAGTAAAAATAACATCGATTTTATAATTCTTATATTTTCTCTCTAGCCCTTGAACAAAATATGCATCGAAAACCACAATGACATGAAACCCCGTGTATGCCTTATATTCAGCCATAATCTCAATAAGACGATCACGGGCAGCCGATAAATCTCGATTCTTTAACACCCTAAGCTCCGGCCAAGCCCCAATAATATTATAGCCGTCTACTATAAGGATATTTTTCATAGCTTATCGCCCTACTGGATTTCGTTTTCGATATACTTCATACATCAGCAGTCCGGCAGCCACAGAGGCATTTAAAGAAGTAACTTTCCCAACCATTGGCATGTGAATAAGAAAATCACACTTTTCTTTTAATATGCGGCTCATTCCTTTACCTTCACTACCAATAATAATCCCGATTGACATCGTACCATCTAGATTTCGATAATCATCGCTTCCCTTAGCATCTGTACCGACAATCCAAAGACCTCTTTCCTTTAACTCCTCAATTGTTCGAGCTAAATTGGTCACACGAGCTACAGGAATATATTCAATTGCACCTGTTGATGCTTTTGCAACCGTAGCTGTCAACCCTACTGAACGTCTTTTAGGAATAATAATTCCATGCGCTCCTGTCGCGTCAGCCGTTCGCATGATAGAGCCTAGGTTATGTGGGTCTTCTAATTCATCTAATATCAAAAAGAAAGGTGCTTCATTTCTTTTTTTCGCAACTGCAAATAAATCATCCAATTCTGCATATTGATAGGCAGCAACCGCAGCTACTACTCCTTGATGAACGCCCACTCCCATTGCATCTATTTTCTTCTTCGGTACAATTTGTGTTAACACTTTTTTCTCTTTAGCTAATTCAATAATTTGGCCCATAGATCCCTTTTGTGAACCTTCTGCAATCCAAATTTTATTAATATCTCTCTTTGATTTTAATGCTTCTAATACAGGATTTCTTCCAATAATAAATTCTTCGCTCATAAAGTGTTCTCACCTCAATTCTTTCATTTCTTCTATATAAGTAATACTTTTAGCGATAAGTTCTTCCATTCGTTCTTTACGATTGCTTAAAAATAGGTATCCAATTACCGCTTCAAATGCTGTTGCGTAACGATACGTCTGAACGTCTGTGTTTTTAGGTACCGTTCCAGATTTAGCATTTCTTCCTCGACGAACGACCCCTTCTTCTTCTTCTGATAACAAATGTTCATCTAATAGAAAATGAATAGCCACACTTTGTGCCTTCGCCGAAACAAAACGTGTAGATTCTCTATGTAGACTATTTGGTTTCACTCCACCCTTTAGAAGAAGATGATGCCGTATATATGACTCATATACAGCATCTCCCATGTAAGCTAGCGCCAAACTATTAAGTTCCAAAGGATTAAGTTTGTTATTACCCGTTGTCATTATGACCCTCTTTTCCAGCGTGTTCCTTGAGGAGTATCTTCTAAAATAATATTTTTCGCCTTTAATTCATCTCGAATTTCGTCTGATCTTTGGAAATTACGATCTTTTCTTGCTTGAATTCTTTCTTGAATTAAACGTTCAATTTCTTCATCTAGTAATTCCTCATCATCCGCAAGAGATAACCCTAATACAGAGAATAATGTTTCAAATTGTCGAATGAAGGCTTCTATTACTTCCGTATCAGTATGTTTCTCCATCAAATAATAATTTGCTTGTTTTGATAGCTCGAATAATACAGAAATAGCATTTGCTGTATTAAAATCATCATCCATCTCCGTAATAAACTGTTCGTTAAGATCCTGTACTTTCTTTAACCATTCATCTTTGTTTTCTGTTAAATTAGTAGCTGTTTCTAGACGGTGTTGTAAATTATGATAAGACGTTTTTAAACGTTCAAGCGCCGTTTTCGCATTCTCTAGAAGTTCATCACTATAGTTAATCGGATGACGATAATGAACAGATAACATAAAAAAGCGTAGGACCTGTGGATCATGGCGTTTAATAATATCATGAACTAACACGAAATTTCCAAGAGACTTAGACATTTTTTCATTATCGATATTAATGTAACCGTTATGCATCCAATACTTCGCAAATGGTTTACCTGTTAAAGCTTCAGATTGTGCAATTTCATTCTCATGGTGAGGGAATGATAAATCTTGACCACCTGCATGTATATCTATGCTATCACCTAAATATTTTTTAGCCATCGCAGAGCATTCGATATGCCAACCTGGACGACCTTTACCCCAAGGACTTTCCCAGAAAATTTCTCCTTCTTTCGCCGCTTTCCAAAGAACGAAATCTAACGGATCTTTTTTCTTCTCTCCAACTTCTATACGAGCTCCTGAACGTAACTCATCAATCGACTGATGGGATAACTTACCGTAACTATCAAATTTACGAGTATGATAATATACGTCACCTTCAGACTCATAAGCATATCCCTTATCAATAAGTGTAGCGATAAATTCAATAATAATATCCATGCTCTCTGTAACACGTGGATGTACATCAGCCTTACTGCATCCTAATGAAAGAACGTCTTCAAAATAAGCATCGATAAATCGTTGAGCTACTGTTGGTACATCTGTGCCTAGTTCATTTGCAACTCGAATTAATTTATCATCAACATCTGTAAAATTTGAAACGTACTGAACATCATAACCACGATACTGCAAATATTTTCTCACTGTATCAAATACAATTGGTGGGCGAGCATTACCGATATGAATAAAGTTATAAACTGTAGGTCCGCACACATACATCTTAACTTTACCCTCTTCTAACGGTTGAAACTCCTCCTTTTCTCGAGTTAATGTATTATAAATTTTGATAGTCATTAATCTTACTCCTTTCTTTGCGAAGGGCTGCTAATTCTTTCTTCAATTCAACTAACTCTTTTTCAAGTCTTCTAAAGTCATCTCCAGCTGGATCTGGTAAATCCCCATGATTTAAATCTTGCTTCAAACGAACACCATCCTGAATAACGACTTTACCTGGTATTCCTACTACCGTGGAATTGGCTGGTACTTCTTTTAAAACCACTGAACCCGCTCCAATTTTAGAATTCTCTCCAACAGTGATAGAACCTAATACTTTTGCGCCAGTAGCAATCAAAACATTATCTTCAATCGTTGGATGACGTTTCCCTTTTTCTTTACCTGTTCCCCCTAGTGTTACCCCTTGAAACACCGTTACATTATCCCCAATTTCACAAGTTTCACCAATAACTACACCCATACCATGATCAATGAAAAATCTTCGACCGATTTTAGCACCTGGATGAATTTCGATCCCAGTGAAAAAGCGACTAATTTGCGAAATAGAGCGAGCTATGAAGTAAAGTTTTTTCTTATAAAAAGCATGAGCAATTCGATGAGACCAAATCGCATGTAATCCTGAATAAGTTAAGATTACCTCTACATAACTTCTAGCTGCTGGATCCTGATCAAATACAACTGAGATATCCTCTTTAAGTAATTTAAACACTTACGCCTTTTCCCCCTTAATCATACAATATCAGAATAGTAAAAACCTCTATGGACGTAGACTATCGATACGCTGATCAAATACTAATCCAAATAAAGCGAAATTTTGAAAAATGACCCTTTCTTTTTCACTAATAACTCATTGAACTGTTCAAATACCTAACCGTTTTTCTAAACTCATTCCATTCTAATGAACTTTGAAATGAACAGGTTAGCACCTAATAGATACGAATTAATTCAGGCAAACCATAGAACACTTCATACGATTACACTATTTTAATAAAATAAAAAAGCGTCTCTGTCGTAATGACAGAGACGCTTATAATAGCGCGGTTCCACTCTGTTTGGAAACTCGCTGAACCCCAAACAAGGCAGACAACGATTTCTATTTCCCAACTCTTCATGATAACGGTGTGATACCGCTCATACCTACTTTGATTTCATTTCAGTATAAGACTCCAGAGTGCATTTCAAAAAACATTGTCCATAAATCACTTTCAGCCAAGGTGATTCTCTCTGTAAAGTTCTGCTTTTTTACTTCTCTCCATCTACGCAACATATAGTAATCATTATTTAATTAATAATATATTATATTTTCACCTATTTGTTAATCTAAAATACTTTGGATACGTGCTTTTATTTTTTCTTTACCAATTAGTGCAATTGCTTGCGGAAGATCCGGACCATGTGTTTGACCTGTAGTCGCTACACGAATTGGCATAAATAATTTTTTCCCTTTTTGACCAGTCTTTTTCTGTACAGCCTTCATAGCCGCTTTAATGTCACTCGCCACGAATTCATCCAAAGTGTCTATTTCTTCAAGGAAAGCTTGTAATACTTCTGGTACTTGCTCTTCAGCCAAAACTTCTTTCCCCTCATCTTCTACTTCCATTTCTTCTTTAAAGATCACTTCTGATAACTCAACAATTTCTGCACCAAAACTCATTTTCTCTTGATATAGAGCGACTAAATCTTTAACCCACTGAGTCTTTTCAGCTGATAATGGTTCAGATACTTTTCCTGCCTTAATAAGATGAGGTAAAGCTAGTTCAGTAACGCGATCCACATCTAAGTTTTTCAAGTATTGGTTGTTCATCCACGTTAATTTTTGCTTATCAAATAAAGCCGGAGATTTAGAAAGTCTTTTTTCATCAAAAATTTCAATAAACTGTTCTTTCGTAAAGATTTCTTCTTCTCCACCAGGTGCCCAGCCTAATAACGTAATAAAATTGAATAAAGCCTCTGGTAAGTATCCTAGCTCTTCATACTGCTCAATAAACTGAATGATTGATTCATCACGCTTACTTAATTTTTTGCGACTTTCATTTACAATCAAAGTCATATGTCCAAACACTGGAGCTTCCCAACCTAATGCTTCATAAACCGCTAATTGTTTCGGCGTATTCGAAATATGATCGTCCCCACGCAACACATGTGAAATCTTCATCAGATAATCATCAATAGATACTGCAAAGTTATACGTTGGAGTACCATCCTTTTTAACGATTACATAATCGCCAATTCCGTCACTTTCAAATGATACTTCACCTTTTACCATATCATTAAATGTATATGTTTTCCCAGATGGAATAGCGATACGAATGGCCGCTTGTCTGCCTTCTGCTTCTAATTGATTACGTTCACTTTCAGATAAGTGACGACATTTACCTGAGTAATGTGGTGTTTCATTACGAGCAGACTGTGCTTCACGCTCTGCCTCTAATTCTTCTTCCGTACAATAACATTTATAAGCTAATCCTTTTTCAAGTAGCTCTGTATAATATTTCTCATAAATATCATTTCGCTCTGATTGACGGTATGGTCCGTATTCTCCAGGAACATCTACACTTTCATCCCAATCGATCCCTAACCACTTTAAATATTTTAATTGGCTTTCTTCGCCATCTGCAATATTACGTTTTTTATCTGTATCCTCAATTCGAATAATAAATTTTCCACCGTTATGACGGGCAAATAAGTAATTAAATAATGCTGTACGAGCATTCCCAATATGCAAATGACCTGTTGGGCTTGGAGCATAGCGGACTCTTATATCTTGGCTCATTCTAAAATGCCTCCCAAATTCATATTAAATATATATTTCTCTACAAGTATTTTTCCATTTTACCATTGTAACACTCATGAAAAAAGAGTGGTTTTGAAATGCTTACTTTTTTTAAAAAAACTGACACCAATCCTTTTGGATTTGGTAATTACCTTAAAGAATATGTACCGGCTAGTCGTTTGCTTTTTATTTATTTGCTCGACTTTAAGCTCTTAACACATTTGACCACTACAAGATTCAATTGTTCCCTGATTTTTTAAGCAGCACCGCTACTTGAGCAGCAATCCCTTCGCCTCTACCTGTAAATCCTAACTTCTCTGTGGTTGTTGCTTTCACGTTAACCGCGTCTTCCGATGCTTCCAAAAGCTCAGCAATTCTTGCACGCATTTGTCCAATATACGGTAACATCTTTGGTTTTTGGGCAATTATTGTACAATCTACATTTCCTAATTCGTAGCCTTTATCTTTCACTAATTGCCATACATGTTCTAATAACTTAGCTGAATCAGCATCTTTGAACTCTGGATCAGTATCTGGAAAGTGCTTGCCAATATCCCCTTCACCAATTGCTCCTAAACAAGCATCAGCAACTGTATGTAACAATACATCGGCATCTGAATGACCTAGTAAACCTTTTTCATACGGAATTGTGATTCCGCCAATAATAAGCGGTCTACCTTCCACTAGCTGATGTACATCAAACCCTTGTCCAATTCGAAACATAAATATATACTCTCCTTTATTTGAAAAAACATCACCTATTATTCTTCTGCTTCATAATTGCTTCTGCAATGTATAGGTCTTCAGGTGTTGTAATTTTTATATTATTATAGCTATCCTCTACCATATAAACCATTTCCCCTATCTCTTCTACGAGACTAGCGTCATCCGTTCCAAGAAAGCCTTTATTTACCGCTTTCTCATGGGCATCCTTCAAAATAGAAAGACGAAAAGCTTGTGGCGTATGAACAGCCCACAAGCTTGATCGTTCAACAGTGTCTAAAACCTGACTATCTTTCACTCGCTTAATTGTATCCTTAACCGGTACCCCCGGTATCGCACTACCATGAAGTTTAGAACTTTTTACAAGATCGTGAATGAGTTCCTGTGTCACAAATGGACGTGCTCCATCATGGACCAGAACAATAGCATCTCTTTCTTGCGAAGTTGATTTCAAACCATTATAAACACTGTTTTGGCGCTCTTTCCCACCTGCAACTAACTGAATTGGTTTAACAAAATGATATTGTTCAATTAGTTGTTCGAATATCGCTTTCTCTTCAAGATTGATAGGAAGAATAATCTTTTGGCAATGATTATCTTGATCAAATACTTTTATTGTTTGAACAATAAGAGGAACACCTGCTAACTCTAGAAAAACTTTATTTTTTCCTGCTTTCATCCTCTTCCCTTGTCCAGCAGCAAGTATAATGACTTCATAATTCATAGTCAAATATTCTCCTAACTCTTTCTATAATGCTTTTTCTAATAGTTTCGGTTTAGCAAATATCATGCGACCAGCTGAAGTTTGTAAAACACTTGTCACGATAACATCAATTTGCTTTCCAATATAATCTCTGCCTTCTTCAACTACAATCATCGTTCCGTCATCTAAATAGGCCACACCCTGATTGTGCTCTTTACCATCTTTAATAACGAGGACTTTCATTTCCTCACCTGGAATGACAACAGGTTTTATTGCATTCGCTAAATCGTTTATATTTAGAACCGGTACATTTTGAAATTCACATACTTTATTTAAATTAAAGTCGTTTGTGACTAATACGCCTTCCATCACTTTAGCAAGCTTCACAAGCTTACTATCAACTTCCTGAATATCTTCAAAATCGCCTTCATAAAATTCTACTTTTACAGCAAGCTCTTTTTGGATGCGATTAAGAATATCTAGACCTCTACGGCCTCGATTACGTTTAAGAGCATCAGAAGAATCAGCGATATGCTGAAGCTCTGCTAATACGAACTGTGGAATAACCAATATCCCTTCAACAAAACCAGTTTGACAAATATCAGCAATCCTACCATCAATGATAACACTTGTATCTAATATTTTATAAGGAGACGTACTCTCTTTTACTTTTTCTTCTTCAACTTCAGCGATTTTCTTTTTACCACTTCTAAATAAGCCTAATAATTCATCCCGCTTCTTAAATCCAACTTGAAAGCCTAGGTAACCAAATAACAAAGTTATAACTATTGGAGCAATCGTATTCACAATAGGAACATTAATAGATGAAATAGCAAAACCAATTAAAAAGGCTACGAATAACCCAACTATTAAACCTAAACTACCAAATATAAGATCAGTTATTGGTGCTTTCACCAATCGTTCTTCTATCCATTTAATGAAATGTACAATATGATCGATAGACCAAAAAGTAAAAATATAAAATATAAGTGCACCTAAAATAGCTGTGACATAAGGATTGTTAATATAACTAATATCATTAGCATCTAATAAAATTAATAATTTTGGTATTAAAAACATACCTAACGTTCCACCAATTATTAAAAAACATGCTTGTATAATACGTTTTAACATCCTTTCACCTCCCTTTATTCATCATTATAAACACAATTATTATTTTGAAACCTTAATTCTCGGTACTTTTAATATTTGTCATCAAAATGTAAAGACTTTTTATGCATATTTATTAAAATACTGTAGTGCGTGAAAGAAAATACAATATCTCTTTAATTTAAGGCTAGCACTCCCAAAAATGAGTGTCAATTTAGAACCTAAACTTAAATTGTTCTTTCCGTTACCAAATAAGATCTTAATAAGCGAAGACCTTCTCTTATCTTTTTCGCTCTAACTTCTCCAATTCCTTCCACATCATCTAATTCTTCCACACTCGCATTCATAATGACTTTAAAGTTATCAAATGTTTGAACTAAATTATCTATTATGAGAGCAGGAAGTCGAGGTATTTTATGTAGCATTCTATAACCTCTTGGTATGATTAATTCATCTAACGGAACATAACCGTTATAGCCAAGTGCTTTTAAAATCGCACTATCTTCTAAGAATTGTTGATGTGACAGCTCATGAAGTTTCTGTAATATTTCTTTTGTATCACATTCACTAGAACACATATAATCCTGAATTAAAAGCTTACCTTCATCTTCAAGTGAGGATGTAATTTCATTCATTTGCAATCGAATGAGTCTTCCTTCATCTCCTAATTCAGTTAAATACGCCAATAACTCATTTTTTATTCGAATAAACATAATGTATCTGTGAAGGACTCGTAATAAGTCATTATAAGTAACGATATCTTCAAACTCCATTAAACCTAGACCACTGATACTTTGATTCAATACTGTCTTATACTTTTCTAATGTTTGTACAGCCTGGTTTGCCTTAGTTAAAATCATACCAATATCTTTTAACGCATAGCGGAAATTGCCCTGATAGACCGTTATAATATTTCTTCGTTGAGAAATGGCAATGACTAATGCTTTTGTTTCTTTGGCTACTCTTTCAGCTGTACGATGGCGCATACCTGTTTCATTAGAAGAAAACATTGTATCTGGCACAAGTTGAGCATTAGCTAATAGAATTTTATCGATTGATTCATTTAAAACAATAGCACCATCCATTTTAGCTAACTCATACAAAGCACTAGGGGTAAATGGGCAGGCAATCTTGAAACCACCTTCTACGATAGCCTTTACTTTTTCATTGTATCCTACAACAATTAAGCCACCCGTATTTGCTCTTAACACATTATCAATACCATCGCGTAATGGGGTACCGGGAGACACTAGTTGTAGTATTTCTGATTTGGTTTTGTCTGCCTTTTTCTCACTCATATTTATCCTCCTAATGCCTGTCTCAATGCTTCTGAAACCGTCGATACCCCTACTATTTCTATTCCTCTTGGCGGATTCCAGCCCCCGATATTATTTTCTGGTATAATTACTCGTTCAAATCCTAATTTTGCTGCTTCTTGAACCCTTTGTTCAATTCTTGAAACTCTTCTCACTTCACCTGTTAAACCTACTTCGCCTATAATACAATCTGTCTGCTTAGTCGGCTGATCGCGGAAGCTCGAAGCAATACTCACGGCAATAGCTAAATCAATTGCTGGCTCATCAAGCTTAACACCACCCGCTACCTTCAAGTATGCATCTTGATTTTGCAGAAGCAAACCTACTCTTTTTTCCAATACCGCCATCAATAATGATACGCGGTTATAATCAATTCCCGTCGCCATTCTTCGTGGATTACCAAAACTAGTAGGTGAAATTAGTGCTTGGATTTCGACTAAAACTGGTCTTGTTCCTTCCATGGAAGCACACACTGTAGAACCAGAAGCGCCTTGTGAGCGTTCTTCTAGAAAAATTTCAGATGGATTTTCCACTTCTTCTAAGCCATGCTCTTTCATTTCAAAAATACCCATTTCATTTGTCGAACCAAAACGATTTTTTACAGCCCTTACGATTCGATACGTGTGATGTCTTTCTCCTTCAAAATAGAGAACTGTATCCACCATATGCTCTAATAATCTTGGTCCAGCAATATTTCCTTCCTTTGTAACATGGCCGACGATAAATATAGCAATTCCTCTTGTCTTGGCAATTCTCATGAGAGAAGCTGTACATTCTCTTACTTGTGATACACTACCAGGCGCTGATGTTACTTCTGGCTGAAAGACTGTCTGTATAGAATCAATAATGACTAAATTAGGTTGAACTTCTTCTATTGTTTGTTCAATATAATCCATATCTGTTTCTGAAAAAACAAACAAATGGTCCGAAACAGTGCCTAGACGATCTGCTCTTAGCTTCGTTTGTTTAACCGACTCTTCTCCAGATACATACAAGACTTTTTGTCCTTTTTGTGCCAGTTGGGCAGAAACCTGTAGAAGTAGAGTCGATTTACCAATCCCTGGATCGCCTCCAATTAACACTAACGATCCTTGAACGATTCCTCCTCCAAGCGCACGATTTAATTCCCTTAAATCTGTTTGTATACGAGATTCAATGGAAGTTTCAATACTTGTAATAGGAGCTGCCTTCACACGTACTCCTGCGCTTCCTGGAGCATCGCTATGGGTGAAAGCACCTTTTCTAAGTGGTTTCACAAATTCAACTTCTTCAATCATCTTGTTCCACTCTGAACAACCAGGGCACTTCCCCATCCATTTTGGTGATTCATAACCACATGATTGACATATAAATTTTGTTTTCTTTTTTGCCAACGATCTTCCCCCTTCATTTTATTTAGTATTATCCCTCAAATATGCTTATTTTAAATGAATAATCACGTGTATATAAAACAATTTCAGTTCAAGTAAGTATATTTTCTATAACTTATCATTATTATAAAAAAGTTTTCTTAAAAATTGATTAAAAAATGCACAGAGCGTACAAAGCCCTGTGCATTTCTAAGATGACTATTTACCGATGGAAACTTTTTCTACAGGCTTTACTAAAAACTCTCCGTTCTCTACATCAACTAGGATTCGTTGGCCTTTTTTAATAGTACCTTTTAATAATTCTTCAGATAATTGATCCTCTACGTGTTTTTGAATAGCTCTGCGAAGTGGTCGAGCACCATATTCTGGATCGTAGCCTTCTTTAGCAATCTTTTCAATAGCTGGTTCAGATAATTCTACATGTATGTCTTGTTCGTCTAATCGTTTCACAAGCTGATTTATCATTAAATGAACAATTTCTTCGATATGCTTTTTCTCTAGTGCATGGAATACAATCATTTCATCAATTCGGTTAAGGAACTCTGGACGAAATGCCTTTTTCAATTCTTCCAACACTTTTGATTTCATGTCTTTATAATCTGAACCTTCATCTTGAATATTGAAGCCCACATATTTGTTACGTTTAAGTGCTGAAGCACCTACATTAGATGTCATAATAACGATGGTATTTCTAAAATCAACAGTACGACCTTTAGAATCCGTTAATCTACCATCATCAAGAACCTGTAGTAAAATATTAAACACATCTGGATGTGCTTTTTCGATTTCATCAAGTAGGATAACGGAATAAGGTTTTCTTCGAACCTTTTCTGTTAATTGACCACCTTCATCAAATCCTACATACCCTGGAGGTGAACCGACTAAGCGTGAAGTCGAATGTTTTTCCATAAATTCGGACATATCTACTCGAATCATGGCATCTTCATCGCCAAAAATAGCTTCTGCTAAAGCTCTAGCAAGTTCTGTTTTCCCTACCCCTGTAGGTCCTAAGAAAATAAATGAACCAACTGGTCGTTTTGGATCCTTTAAGCCAGCTCTTGCACGACGAACTGCTTTTGAAACAGCTTTTACTGCCTCTTCTTGACCAATTACTCGCTTATGAAGAAGCTCTTCCATTTTCAGAAGTTTTTCAGTTTCTGTTTGAGCTAATTTAGTAACAGGAACTCCAGTCCAATTCGATACTACTGTAGCAATATCATCAACTGTTACTTCACTATTCTCTTTTCCTTGCTGCTCTTTCCATGTCTTTTTCGTTTCTTCTAGTTTTTCTCTTAATCGTTGTTCTGAATCACGTAAAGATGCGGCTTTCTCAAATTCTTGACTTTGAACAGCTGCGTCTTTTTCTTTACGAACTTCCTCTAATTTAACTTCCAATTCTTTTAAATTTGGAGGAGTTGTATAAGATCTTAATCGAACCTTTGATCCAGCTTCATCAATTAAATCAATCGCTTTATCTGGTAAGAAACGATCAGAAATATATCTATCTGAAAGTTTAACCGCTGCCTCAATTGCATCATCTGTAATAGATACTCTGTGGTGTGCCTCATATCGATCTCTTAGCCCTTTTAGGATTTGAATAGACTCATCGATTGATGGTTCATCCACTTGAATCGGTTGAAAACGTCTTTCAAGAGCTGCGTCTTTTTCAATATATTTACGATATTCATCAAGCGTTGTAGCTCCAATACATTGTAACTCTCCACGAGCTAATGAAGGTTTTAGTATATTGGAAGCATCAATTGCACCTTCAGCACCCCCTGCACCAATTAACGTGTGCAATTCATCGATAAATAAAATGATATTCCCTGCTGCTCTAATTTCATCCATTACCTTTTTCAATCTATCTTCAAACTCACCACGGTATTTCGTTCCTGCTACAACAGTACCCATATCAAGCGTCATAACACGCTTATCTCTTAATATTTCAGGAACTTCATTATTTACAATTTGCTGTGCTAATCCTTCAGCAATTGCTGTTTTACCTACACCGGGTTCACCGATTAATACAGGGTTATTTTTTGTACGACGACTAAGCACTTCAATAACACGCTGAATTTCTTTGCTTCTACCAATCACAGGATCTAAGCTACCTTCACGAGCAATCACAGTTAGATCTCTCGCTAAACTATCTAATGTAGGCGTACTTGCCGCTGACGATGTATTACCTTGATGTCCTGCTGATTCATTACTGCCGAGTAGCTGTAATACTTGCTGACGAGCCTTATTTAAGCTAACTCCAACATTGTTTAACACTCTAGCAGCAACGCCTTCTCCTTCACGAATCAAACCTAATAAAATATGTTCTGTACCTACATAGGAATGACCAAGTTTTCTAGCTTCATCCATTGAAAGTTCAATAACTTTTTTAGCTCTAGGTGTATAGTGAATAGTTTGCGCACTATCTTGACCTCGACCAATTAAGTTTTCAACTTCTTTTTGAATTTTTTCAGCTCCTAAACCTAATGCATAAAGTGCTTTTGCAGCTATCCCATCGCCTTCACGAACTAGACCAAGTAAAATATGCTCCGTTCCAATATTATTATGACCTAATCGAATAGCCTCTTCTTGTGCAAGTGCTAAAACCTTTTGGGCTCTCTCCGTAAACCTTCCAAACATCATAAGTAATGCCTCCTCACTCTTTATGTTTTTCCATATTTATACGCTCTCTAATAAAAGCAGCTCTTCTTTGATCTCTTTCAGATGACTTTAACAGTCCCTGTGCATATTGCTGTAAAAATCCTGGTTGAGTTAAAATCATCAGCTCATTAAGAATGGATTTAGAGATATTTTTTATATACCCCAAATCGATTCCTAATCTAACATCAGATAGACATTTTGCTGCTTCTTTTGATTCTAAAATTCTTGCGTAAGAAAGAGTTCCAAGCGAACGAAATATTCTATCTTCTAATTGTATGTTAGAGGTTTTGACTAATGCTTCACGAGCCATTCTTTCTTGAGCGATGATTTGCAGAACCACACTAGTTAAATCTTCAACAATTTCTTTTTCTGATTTACCTAGCGTTATTTGATTCGAGATTTGAAAAATGTTTCCTAACGCTTCGCTACCTTCACCGTATATTCCTCTAACAACGAGCCCTAATTGATTAATGGCTGGTATGATACGATTCATTCTTTGAGAAAGGACTAATCCGGGTAAGTGCATCATTACAGATGCTCGCAAACCAGTTCCTACATTTGTTGGGCAACTAGTTAGATACCCCTTTTTTTCATCAAAGGCATAATCTACACGCTCTTCTATCTCATTATCAATATCATCCGCAAGCTGTAGTGCTTCGGTTAACTGTAATCCCGATAAAAGACATTGTATTCGGATATGATCTTCTTCATTAATCATAATACTAACTTTTTCATCATCAGAAAGAAAACATGCTCCTAATGGAGACTCTTGGGCTAGATGAGGACTAATTAAATGTTTCTCTACTAACATTCTTTTTTCTAATGGTTGAATCGCAGACATCTTAATTAGTTCTAGTTTTTTTTCTTCTTTTAAAGTCGTAAATTTTTCTTCAATTAACTCAATTAGCTCATTGGCCTCTTCATTTTGAAGAAGTGTCGAGAAAGTAAAATCCTGCAGATTCCTTGCTAAACGCACTCGACTACTTAAAACAATATCAGATTCAGGTCCTTCTTCATTCATCCAAGGACTTAGAGCCTGTTGTATAAAATGTTCTAAACTCAATCAAGGTCACTCCTTTTCTCAGAGTTACCTGATCTTTTTTCAAGTGCTCGAATTTCATCTCTAATCTCAGCAGCCTTCTCAAATTCTTCATGAATAATACTAATTGTAAGTTCTTGCTTTAAATCTTCTATTTTTTTTCGAAGTGAAATATTGCCACCAATTCTTTTGGGGATCTTTCCCGTATGAGTAGAATTTCCACTATGAAGTCGCTTTAATATAGGCTCGAGCTGATTTTGAAAAGACTTATAACAATTAGAACAGCCAAATCTTCCAAGACGAGCGAATTGTGGGTAACTCATATGACAATGTTCACAATGAATATCATCAGGATGCGAAAATGCATTTTGTTGCTTTGGAGTAAAGTTTTGATCTATATTTAATAAGCCGGCTAATAAGCTATTAATGGAAAAGCTAGGACCACCATTTAGCATTAACAATTCACTTTTTTCCTGCGAACACTTTTCACACAAATGAACTTCTGTTTTTTCCCCATTAACAATCTTTGTAAAATGAAGAGTAGCCGGGTTCTGTTTGCACTCTTGGCAAATCATCACAACACCTCTTCTAAAATCTATTGGTATTTAAGACTAGTAAGCATTGCCTTCATCATTCGAGCTCTAAGCTCATCTCGATAAGGTAATTCAATCATTAAAACCGAGCTGCTAATAACGCTTAGCATAATTTTCGCTTCACGTTCACTAATGATTTTCTCTTCTACAAGTCTAAAAATCATATTTTCTGCCATTTGTTGAGGAAGTTTTGTGTCAATGAGGTTGAGTAGCTGATCAACAATCTGAGCATAATCATACAATTGTACTTTGGCAATACGGATAAAACCACCACCACCACGTTTACTTTCGACTACATATCCCTTTTCAGTTGTAAAACGAGTATTAATGACATAATTGATTTGAGAAGGCACACATTGAAATTTATCCGCTATTTCGCTTCTTTTTATTATTACAATGTCCTTCTCACTATTACTAAGCACATTCTTTAAGTAAGTTTCAATTATGTCAGATATATTTTTCATCTTACCCCCTCCAATCTGCGTTAACATCTTGATTGCTCAGCATAAATAACATTCCTCTTGACTTTGACTATATTTGACTATAATTATATTGGAAAGAACACCTTTTTGCAACTCAGGTGTCTTTACTATATACTCTATATTCGCCAAACTCTCCCCTTATTTATACCTCATTTTCTCATAATCTTAACGTAAAAAATGCTCTTTTTAATTATTCTTTTCTTCATGGAAGAGATTTATTATCTCGTTTTCTATTTCATATTTTATTATATTCACTTTTTATTTTTGTTCTCCTGCTTTTTTGTAACATAATTATACACACCTTCTTATAGACAACAAAAAAAGACCAACATCTCAGTTGGTCTTTTGCTTTGCCTGGCAACGTCCTACTCTCATAGGGGGAGACCCCCAACTACCATCGGCGCTAACTTCCGTGTTCGAATGCCGACGAACGATA
Source organism: Bacillus sp. AP8 (assembly GCF_000321185.1). Lineage (NCBI taxonomy): Bacteria > Bacillati > Bacillota > Bacilli > Caryophanales > Bacillaceae > Bacillus > Bacillus sp. AP8. The sequence continues at coordinate 2,025 of NZ_CAPG01000091.1, read as the reverse complement.
AGCAGCGAATCTCTTCGTCCATTTCACTCGTTCCGTCCTCATGTACATTGTACATTCCGGGCGTCACTCCTTCATGTCCTCGACCTTCTTGCTTCTCCTTCGTCGGTTTACTATTTGGCTGACCTTTTTGTTGTTTAATCATTCGGATTTTTCTTTTACAATCGAGTAGAGGGAAAATAAAATGATTTATTTTCGCCCCTCTCCCAACACCGTACGTACGGTTCGCGTATACGGCGTTTCAATTTATATTACAGTGTGTACTTTCAGATAGTGTTCTAAAGCAGAGGGTATTCCCCTCTGCTTTAGTCTTTGATTCGAAAGTGCTCTTTGAACAACTTTCGATAATCCTATATATCGGTAGCCTTTTCGACAGAAGGCCAATCCTTTCGCTTCTTCCTTCGGAATCCCTAGTTGAATGAGCGATTTAATTTGTTTCCTAAGTACCTTCCATTGCTTCCAAATGATTACCCTAATTCTTGAGCGTAACTTCGTATCTATTCGTTCTGTTACTTTCTTCATGTTTGCTATTCTGAAGTAATTGACCCATCCGAATATAACTTGTTTTAATTTCACTATTCGATTGTCTAACGAAATACTCCAATTTCGCTTAGTCAGTCGGCGAAGCTTTCTTTGAAATTTCTGTATGGAAGTGAGATGTGGCTTCACTTGATATTTCTTATTTTTAAAATCATAGTAATATCCAAACCCTAAGAATTTCAAATCTTCTGGGCGAGATACCTTACTCTTTTCTACATTGACTTTCAATCCTAATTTCTTTTCTATAAATCTCACGATTGATGTCATCACTCTATTCGCTGCTTTCTCGCTCTTAACAAAGATAAGAGCGTCATCAGCGTATCTCACGAATGGAAGTTCTCTACCTTCTAGTTCCTTATCCAGTTCGTTCAACATAATATTGCTCAATAGTGGACTGAGGTTCCCTCCTTGCGGAGTTCCAATTGGTGTTTCTTCATAATTTCCGTTCACCATAACTCCACTGACTAAGTACTTTCTTATTAAAGAAATCACATCTCCATCCTTAATTGTGTTAGATATGATTCGCATGAGTTTATCGTGATGAACTGTATCGAAGAATCTTTCAAGGTCAATATCCACTACCCAATCATATCCATCATTCAGAAATTCCAAGCTCTTTATGATAGCCATCTCACAACTTCTTTTTGGTCTAAAACCGTAACTGAATTCACTGAACTGCTCTTCAAATATCGGACTGAGAACTTGATGGATGGCTTGTTGAACGACTCGATCCACTACTGTTGGTATTCCCAATTTGCGCATCTTACCATTTTCTTTTGGAATCTCCACTCTTAAGGCAGCTTGTGGTTGGTATTTTCTTGTTCTGATGCGCTTACGCAGCTCATCCTTATTCTCTTTCAGATATTGCTTTAGTTCATCGACTGTTACTCCATCGACTCCACTTGCACCTTTATTTTTATAAACGCGTAAGTAAGCTTCATTCATATTTTGATTGCTTAGAATCTTTTCTAAAAGTTCCACACTCGTTTCTCCTTTCCTCTCACGTAGTAAGTGATAGCTCCTTTTTGGTTATCCTCTGAGATACGCTCATACTTTCCCCATTAACACATTCGGAGTACGTCACTTACGCATTCGTGGCGTTGAAACACTATAAATTGTTCAGCCCTTCATGAAAAAAATTTTTTTTTTTTTTCACTATTATGGCTTCTGCTGACTTCTTGCGATTAACCTTTTTCGACTGTACGACTGTACATTCGCAAGACCTCCCAGGGTAAGCCAACTATCTTTCCTCTTTTACTCGCCTGATTTACTCTATAAAGTTACGCACATCTTTTGGACTTTGACTTGTTTAGGAGCCTCATCCCTTTACAGAGCCTTGGTATCAGATTTCTGTTCGTCGAGCCAAGATTTTATTCCACGCTTCCTTTAGCCCTTACCTCACGATAAGTACCTTGCGCTTCCTTAGTGGTTGGTCGATGTGTACCCCCACAGTGGACTTTCACCACCTAGATAGTTGCCATGCCTGGC
>NZ_CAPG01000092.1:0-30071 GCF_000321185.1 Bacillus sp. AP8 | reverse complement strand
ATCTTTACAAGCTACAACGCAAGCGTTACAGCCATTACAACGAGCTTGATCTATATAAAAGCCTAATTGAGCCATGTTTTATTCCTCCCTACGCTTTTTTTACATCTGCTAAATTGGTATGTTGAGGATTACAATGGAACGGTGAAGCTTTTTGACTAGTAAGAACGTTGATTGCTCCTCGTTTATCTATGCCTTTTTGATCCGGATTAAACCAACCACCTTGTGGTAACGCAATAACTCCAGGCATAATTCTACTTGACACTTTTGCAGGTATATTTATTTTTCCACGATCATTAAAGATTTCAACTTGATCTCCATTTTTAATGCCACGTTTGTCCGCATCAATAGGATTAATCCAAAGCTCTTGAGTTTGTACCTCTTCCATCCAATCACTTGTATCCCAGGTAGAGTGACAACGTCTCTTCACATGCCAACCAAAAACTTGAAGTGGATATTTTTTTGCTAATTCACTTTCAGGCCCTTCTTCAACTGCCACATGCTTTGGAATCGCAGGAATTTCTTCAGGATTATTCATATCAAATAAGTCTTTAGAGAATAACTCAATTTTCCCGGATGGTGTTTCAAATGGGTTATTCTTCAAATCCTTGATTTGATCTGCGAATTTGACAACTGTAATATCTTTATATTTATACACACCATTTTTTTGCATTTCTTCGTATGTTGGGAAATTTGGATCTTTCTTTTTCGATTCTTCAATCATCCATTTCACCCATTCATCTTGTGTTCTACCTTCTGTAAATTCTTGTTCAATTCCTAGCTCAGCAGCTAACTTCGACATCCACTCATATTCTGTTAGAGAACCGTATAATGGCTCAACCACTTTTTGTGATAGGAAAATGTGTTGACCGTAGCTCCATGGTGGAACTAAGTCGTTTTGTTCAAAGAACGTACAAGTTGGTAAAACAATATCGGAATATTTAGCAGATGGAGTCATGTAAATGTCTGAAGTTACAATAAATTCACACAATGACTCATCTTCCAAAATTTCGATTGTCTTATTAATATCGGAATGTTGATTTACTAAACAGTTACCTGCCATGTTATAAATCATTTTGATATTAGAAGGTAAAGTTTGCCCTTCTTCTAACCCTTTAACGCCATCTTTTGCTCCCATTTCTTTACCACGTACAATAGCATCTGTGTACAAGAAACATGGAATGCTAATATCTAAAGGATTATCAGGAATTGGGAACTTTTCATATTTAATAATTTCACCAGCTGCACCTGCACCAGCCCAGCCTCCACTAATACCGATGTTACCTGTTAATGCAGCTATAAGTGAGCCACCACGAGACATCTGCTCACCGTTCATATGACGGTTAATACCATTTCCTTGTACCCAAGCCATTGGTTTTGTAGTGGCTACTTCACGTGCTAGCTGTTTAATTCGACTTGCAGGTAATCCAGTTATCTTAGCTGCCCATTCTGGTGTTTTTGGTGTTTTATCTTTCACACCCATAACATAGCTGTAATAAGATTCTCCTGCTGGAACACCTTTTGGCATATGAGCTTCGTCATGACCAATACAGAATTTATCCAAGAATTCTTTATCTTGTAAATTCTCCGAGAAAATCACATAAGCCATTGCAGCAATTAATGCATTGTCAGTACCTAGTTTTACAGGAAACCAATCATCTGCTAGAGCTACTTCTGTATCTGTCTTTCTTGGATCGATAGTATAAATTTTTGCTCCTTTAGCCTTTGCCATACGTAAATACATATTAAAATGTCCAATAATGGTTTCAGCAGGATTCATACCATGTAAAATAATCAATTTTGAATCTAACAATGTATTACAACTACTTGATGCAGCGCTTACACCAAAAGTAAAAGGAGTTGCTACACTATGTTGACCAGAGCTATAGTTTGAATATCGTCCTAAATAACCACCATCTAATGCAAGCAGTCTTTGAATAACTGTATCTCCACTACCAATTTGTCCAGTTTGTCCAGTCGCATAAAGGCTGAAGCGAGAAGCAGGACCATATTTTTCTTTAATGCGATTATTTTCTTTAGCTATGATTTTAATTGCTTCATCCCATGAAATTTCTTCAAATTTACCTTCACCACGTTTACCTACACGTTTTAAAGGCTTTTTTATACGATCTGGAGAGTAAATATGTCTACGATATCCACGACCACGCACACAAGCACGAATTTGCGGATACTGTTCATTATCAGCATGTTCATCTCTTGCATCATCATCTGTGCTTAATCGTACAATTTGACCATCTTTTACATGAGCTTTAATTAAACATTTTCCTCCGCAGTTTAGCGTACTACATGTTGGAATGACTGTAGCGTCCACTTTACTATCTGAGCTTGCGGCATTTACTTTTTTCACAAGATTGCTTGATACCGCAGTACCTCCGATAATTGCTGGTGCAGCTACCGCACCCGACCACTTTAAAAATGAGCGGCGTTTCATCTTTATATTTGAGATTTTTTCAAAAATATTCTCACTCATTGTCGAGGTCCTCCTTCATTGTTTTAATATATTCAAAATCTTCCTCTACAAATATGCTCAGTAATAGTGCAATTCCTTTATAAAAATCACTTGTATGAGAAGAGAGAATATCCATCGTAAAAGGGGTAATCCATCTGTTTAAATGTTCTTTCATCAACCAATATTGTGTATAAACACCTTTGATATAATCTGCTTCCCTACCTTCTTCAATAGCAGAGAGTGTATAGTTAATTAAATAATTCATAAACTCTAATTCAATCGCAATATGATCGTCTGGATCTGTATTCTCATGGATAAACTGCAAACCAAATTCAGATAACTTCTTTCTCATTTGAAAAACAGGTTCACCAAAAAGAGATTTATCTCTCGTTATATAAACGGATTCCCACGGTGGAGCTGGAACTTTACCATCTTCATTAAAAATATAAAATGTCGCTAAATATGCTTCTTTTTCTTGTTCGACAATCTCAGTAAGAGGTTTCTTATCTAAACTTTCAAAGAAAGAACATAAATACTCATTTCCTTCCGTTAATACAGCTTTAAATTCAGAAGAAAAATGTTCTTTCCAATTCAGTAGTACTTCTTTTGTTAATGGACATTGAAGAGAAACTCTTAAAAACGAATAAATCACTTCTCTTTCCTTACTAATAGACATCAATTTAGGTACTTGGGTGGTTATCATTTTTAATCTCCCTTCTAAATAACAGACAGGTAATCTTTCATTTGTTGTGAAATTTATCTTTTTCCTGACTTGGATAAGTGAAAAGCTTATTTTCACAACAAGTTCATTCATTCTTACTTGACGAAAACAGTAATATTAACAAGATAAAACCATCAATGTCCCGGTCTATCTAGCTTTCATGTGACTTCATTCACAAAACAATTTACTTTTTCTAGTTTAGCAATGACATCAGGAGAAAAAAATACTAATAAATTTGTTAGTAACTAGTATTTTGGTTAGCATAATCTCTTTTTGGATAGCTGTGCCAAAGGTTTAAAGGGGATAATCGCCCCAGTCTATTCGCTTTCCGTGATCGAGTGCAAAGCTCGCTTACTTCTTTCTCAATGTGGTTTTGGCTTTCTCACTTTACGAGTACAATTCTTGCAGATGCTGTATTTCTTGTTAAAGCAAGACCTTTTGGAGAGATGGATTAGTAGTTACATCACTTAAATACAAATTGCACTTTTGTTTAGGAATATAGAAAAGCATAATAGAATAAAAATTCGAAAAATTAAAAGTGTAGGTTCAAGGAAAGTAGGGGCAGAAAGATTGTGCTAAAACTAAGTAGCATAATAAAAAAATCGTGAAAGAAGAAATATGAAGAATAAAGAGGAGAAGATTCTGCATACATACATTTATTTAAGTTGTTATAAAAGCAATCTTCTACTTTAATAATCTTTCGCGTATTATGATAAATACTTTAGTACGCGTAAGATTATTAAAGTTATATAAGCATACAACCTACATTAGCTGATAAGCTGGTTGCAGGATTTGCAAGGTGACAATGCTTTTTCCTTATCAAAATCTGTGTAGGTTCTTGACCATTGACAAATACTTTGCAGTATAGGTTTTAACGATTCTCCTTTTTCCGTTAAGATGTATTCAACTTTAGGTGGCATTTGATTATACTGTTTTCTCGTAACAACGCCTTCTGCAATCAATTCTTTCAGTGTAGAGGCTAAAACTGTATCCGTCACACTCGATAATTCTTTTCGAATTGCATTGTAACGCATAGTACCGTTAGATGTAATTAGACAGATAATTCTTGTTTTCCATTTACCACCACATAAATCTATAGCATACTCAATAGGACACATCATCTCTTTTTTTAATTTTGGTTCATACATAGCTGTTCCTCCCTTTGAGTTTTCGGTCCTCTAGTAAACAATCAATCGTTGTAATACGCTTGATACAATCTATAATATTTTCATACAGCAATTAAAAAATCAAGTCCTTCTTTAAAAGGCTGATAATACCAAGTATTCTAACGAATATACAGAGCTTTAACAGACTACTAAAACATAAAATATATCTCTTTTCATGTCGGTCATTCCGATAATCAAATCACGAAGAATCTGTATCTTCACGTAACGCAAGACATGAAAAAAGAAGCCTCCCATAAGTTTGCGCAACTTATGGGAAGCCTCTGTTAAAATACCCTATTTTAGCATTTCACTATTAATCAGGGGCAGATTACATCATGCCGCCCATATAGTTTCAAAGTGTAATATGTTTCCCTATAGTGGAACAAAACGGTATCAAATCAACGTTTTACTCACCTTAAGTGTAATATCTTCAACTTGTATTTAATGCGATTTATTAGGTTCCGTTAGCAAAATGTTAGCATTTAGTTAGCAGGCATGATTAGATTATTATATACAAAGCGAAAGCGATGCAGATTATATGCATCGCTTTTTTGAATTAAAATATTCAGAACCCAATAATTATGAGACGTTACTTTATTACCGATTTATACAACCTTGGCTAATTGAAAGTTTCCATCTTCACTTTCTCTATAACTCAATATATTTTTATCTTTTTCTAATTTATATATATCCCGATCATCAATTTCAATTCCGACAACATTCAAGAACTTGGATATGTATATAATTGTGCAGAATTCAGATATTTTACGAACTTCTGTTTTGTTCTGTACTTCTAATATCAGCTTCTTCATTTTCAATCGCCTCCACAATTTTATTTATACTAATAGCCCCTAATCCTTGTTGGTGTGCAGGATAGCCTAAATCAATAGTAGTTGTATAAATATATTCAATAGCTTTCGGAATATTACCAACTCTATTTAAGATTGCTCCAATAACTCCAGAAACAAGCGGAGCAGAGAATGAAGTCCCCGTTATATAATTACCATCCACATACACATTACCTGGAGCTACAATATTAGGCTTGCCTTTACCTTCCTTTCCAAAACTGGAATAGTCAGCAATTTTATTATCTTTGTCTATAGCCCCTACTGTAAGGGCGTTCATTGCATGCCCTGGACAAGCAATGCTACCAACTTTATTATCGTTATTCCCAGCTGCAACAATTATCGCTACTCCTAAATTAGAAACAATGTCTACAAGCTTACACAACTTACAATTTGAATTACATTGACGATTAAACCCTGCAGAAATGTTTATGATTTGAGCCCCATTATCAACTGCCCATTCTATCGCATTCATTAGATATAATTCATTAGGTCTATGTTCGCCAATTTTTGCAACATATAAACTCGACCCTTTGGCAAAATATTTAATTATCTTTGCCACATTATTCCCATGACCCTTTCTATCAGCTATTCCGCTATTAGTAAAGTCCTTAGAATCAACAACGTTCACATCTGGATTAACACCAGAATCTAATACTGCAATCCGAGTATCTCCCCAACCAACAAGGTCACTTTTTACTAATATTGAACGTCTTATTGGAGGTTGAAAAGCAATACTAGAGGCAAACTCTCCATCTTGGTATTCACCTTCAATTGGCACTTGTACACTCTCTACAAAATCAAGACACTTTAATATTTCATCAGAATCAGCTATAACTCCTACGCACGACAAAAATTTCGATTCATAGATTAGAGATATCTTTAATTCTTTCATTCTTTCTCTATCAGTATTATTAAGATCTCTACACAAATTAATAAGATACTCCATCCTTGTCCCCCTACTTCATATAGGTATAAAACGTTGTGTGTTAATTTATGCAATCTCTTAATTATACCAAACTGTTATCATGGTTTTTTGTTTTAATAGTTTAAATATTACATCAAAACATACAACATTTCTATAATTTATAGAAAATTTAACCAAAATATTAAACTATTAATAATTATCACATCTCCTTCCTTATTCTGTTCTAAGTTGATACATATTCACAGATTCCCCATCTCTTCCAAAACAAACATAATATATCTATTCAAAAACTAATTGGTATAATAATGATAGGAGGAAAACAAAATGCATTACATACAATTCGGTTCACAAACAATACGATATGAACTATCCAGAAGCAATCGTCGCAAAAGCATCTCTATTTCTGTAAATCAGCATGGCGTTAAGGTTGTTGCTCCTACTTCTGCTGAACATGATGTTATTAAAGATATAGTGCATCAAAAAGGTGCTTGGATTAGACAACAGCTGAATAGTTATAAAGAGATGAATCAAAATAGCTTAAAACGAAAGTTTGTATCAGGGGAAAAGTTGCCTTATCTCGGTAGGCAGTACCGACTTAAAGTGATAAAAATAAATGAATCTCTAGCTTCAACTTTTCGTTTCCATAGAGGACAATTTGTCGCAGAGCTCCATGAAGATATTTCAGAATCCAACTTTAGAGAAATATTACACCCTCTATACGCTGAATGGGTTACACAAAAGGGCCATCAGTTTGCCCAAGAACGAATGAAGAGATTTACAATTAAATTCCCTCATCACCCAAATGCTATCAAGGTCAAAGAGCAAGAGCAACGTTGGGGCAGTTGTACACCAACCGGCAACATTCTGCTGAACTGGCGCATATTCCTGGCTCCTGCATCTGTTGTCGATTATGTATTGGCCCATGAACTAGCGCACTTAAAATACATGAATCACTCAAAGGAATACTGGGAAACACTGCGTATGTTGTTGCCTGATTATGAAGCAAAAAAAGAATGGTTAAGAGTAAATGGAAGAACATTATATATATAAGAAAATGACCAGCACATCCATGCCGGTCATTTTCTTATTTCTTCCCATATTGCGTTTCTGCTAATGCTGTGAAATAACCTGTTAATAAAAATGCATCCTTTGGCTGGATTTTCTTTTTTAACAGCATTAATTTCAAATCAGCAGTTAATTTACGTTTAAAGTCTGTTTTCGATGTCCAATCACTAATCGGTGTCACTTGTTCTTCAATAAAATGTTGTACTTCTACCGCTACTTCTTTTAGTTTGTAGTCTTCTTTATCTTCGCAAACTTCCTGTAGCTTATTGTAATATGGCTCTTGTAAATAGGTTAATCCGCTCTTTGTTTGACCACTCGCTTTATCTAACAACTCTTCTCGAATGGCATCATAGTGTTCTAATAATTCAAAGATTGTTAGCTGGCGCTCCTTATACCGCTCAATCAGTTCTTCGACTTTATCTTTTAATGACGTATAGAATACTTTATCTTCTTCAATACGAACGGATATCTCTTTCTTGATTGCATGTTCCATCTGTGCTGCTTTTGTTTCAGGATGGACATTCTTATCCAGTTCTTCTTTAAACGATGCATCTAAAATAGATACCGGATCACGCGCATCGATTCCTTCAGAATATAGATAATCATGAACCAGTTTACGCACTTTTTCACCACAATCGGAGATATCCATGCCATCCTCAATCGAGAATCGTGATTTAGCTAATTGACGAATAACACCTGCACGTTTTAAATCATCCACATATCTTTCTGCTTTTGGACTTGGTAATACCTTATCCATGCTTTCAGCAAATCGTTTATAGGCGATATCAAAATCAGCTCGCACGTCTTCATTTACTAAGCGCAAAACACTCTCTTCTAGTTGATTCTTTTTCAACCCATCAAAGAATCTCATTGCCGAACGATGACGTTGTTCTAATCTCGGCAATTCAGAATCAATAGAATGCAACGCACCTTGTACATCATTCGAACTAAAGATTTCAAGCGCTTGATCCAAGAAGCGAGATACACCAAAATAGTCAACAATCAATCCATATGATTTATTGGCATCATACTTCCGGTTCGTTCGAGCGATGGCTTGCAACAGATTATGCTCTTTCAATGGCTTATCCAAGTATATGACCTGTTCAATCGGCGCATCGAATCCTGTCAGCAACTTATCACATACAATCAACATGGATAGTTTATCTTCGGAGAACGGCTTCTTGAATCGCTCAATCAGTTTTTTCTCTTCCTCTTTCGAAACATGATACTCTCGTAATTCTTCGCTATCATTTTGTCCTGCTGAAAAGATGACAGCTGTTTCAAACTTATTCATAGCATATTCATCAATCAGTTTCTTATATTGAACGGCTGCATAACGAGAAACTGCCACGACTTGTGCTTTATAGCCATTGATTAAAATTTTGCTTTCGAAATGATGGATAATGTCCAAAGCAATCTCCCTCATTCGTTCAGGAGCAGTCAAAAGCAATTGATCATTTACATATTTCTGTTTGATTTTTTCTTTTGCTTCATCATCATACTCATGAAATGAACGAGCAAACAGTTCATCCAACGTTTCACCTTTCACATGAAGATTCGGTAAACGAGATTCATAGTAGATTGGAACCGTCGCTCCATCTTCAACCGCCTGTTCAATGGTATATTTATCGATATACGAACCGAATTTCCCCGTAGTAGAACGACTTTTCTTATCAATCGGCGTACCAGTAAATCCAATAAACGTAGCGTTAGGCAACGCTTTACGCATATTCATAGCTAATCCTTTATATTGGGAGCGATGCGATTCATCTGTCATGACAATAATATTCTCTGCTTCAGAAATAATCGGAAAGTTCTTCTCTTCATTTCCTTGGAATTTTTGAATCAATGTCATGACCGTTGCTCCTGGCCCTTTTGCTAATTGTTGCTTTAAATCAGCCACTGATGCTGCTTGCGTTGGATTAGGAAAACCTGATTGCTGGAACGTTTTCGTAATTTGGTCATCCAAGTCTTGTCGGTCCGTAACAATGACAAGCATCGGATTCTCCAACTCTACTTGTCTACGTAGCTTCATCGCCAAATAGACCATCGTCAATGATTTCCCCGACCCTTGTGTATGCCATACAACACCACCACGTAAAGCCGGCTTCTTCTCTCTCATGATTCGTTCAATAGCTTTGTTCACTGCCCGATATTGTTGATAGCGAGCCAGTTTCTTCACTTTTCCATCGAATACGATGAAGTTCCGCATTAAATCAAGAATAACTTCTTTACGTAACGTTCCAGAAACTAGTACATCTTGAGCTCGATTACTTCCGATTTCATCAAATGTATACGGATAAGGGTCTTTCCATAATCCATAATGCTGCGCTTTCGCTAAAATAGTTCCTATCCGCGCACGATCTCGGCTTGTCACAATGAGCATTTGGTTATACCAAAACAACTTTTCATTCGTATCCATATAGCGTTCGAACTGTTTAACGCCCTCCGGCAACTGCTTATCCACTTGTACTTTCGGACTCTTGCATTCGATGAGAACTAATGGGAATCCATTAATATATAAGATAATATCCGGGCGAATCGTTCCAGCCGCATTTTCGATACTCAACTGATTCACAACGAGAAAATCATTATTTTCCACATGTTCAAAGTCGAATAGCTGCACGGTTTGATTTTTCTTCCCAGCTCCTACATCTTGCAGGACGGATATCCCTTCGCCAAACAGCCAATCAAAAATGGTCTTATTCGCATGCCAAACATCTTCCGCTTGCAACATCATAAATTGCTTTACAACCTTCTCTACATTGTGCTTGTCAATCCAAGGATTCAGCTTCTGGATGGCATTAGCAAGACGCTCTTCCAACACAATGCTCGATTTAGAAGAACGTTCATGCTCTAGTTCTGAGCCAGTCTTATGCGTATACCCATAACTCTTCAGCTGTTCGATTAGTGGTAATTCCACTTCTGTATATTCCAATCCACTCAACCTATTCACCTCCTATGTATGAGAGAGACGGCTTACACCGTCACTCGAATCTTCCCAGTAAGAAGCTGTTGCATTAAGCCTTTTTTCAATTCCAGATACTTCTCTTTTTCCTGTTCGTAGCTTTCAATTTGTTCGTTTACGGATGATAGAATGGAAGCTATTTTTTGTTGTTCTTGTTTAGATGGTAATCCAATTTTGATTTCTTTAATTTCAGACACCGCAACCATATTTTTGATTGTCGAACCATGAGTCATATCTAACATCTTAGCTTGCATAAAATCAGACGTAAGTAAGTAGTATAAAAAAACACTATCGACTGTTTCTATTTTTGGTCTAAATCGTAATAGTGCTTGATTCATAACACCTCTTTGAATATTATCAGGCACAATAGTTACTCTTCCAACTGTACCCGAACAACTGATTAATATATCTCCACTTAATATTTCAAATCCATTTAATTCTTCAAATTTCTCTCGAGAAATAAAGTATCGAATATTATTGAATTGATTATATATAACATGTTGTTGTTCATAAACAGCAAAACCTTCTTCTACAAAGTATTCCTTTTTTAGAGCTCCTCCAAAAGGACCTCTTTTTACTCCCGTACTTCCGGCTTCCATCAAATTCACTAAACTTTGTATTTCCCATTCAACCGGTATCTCCCCAAGTTCCGTCTGCTTAAACTCTGTATGTCCAATGCCTTTTGTCAGCAATTGCTGCATTAAGCCTTTCTTCAACTCTTTCGTTTTTTCAATCAGCTGTTTGGTATTCTCGATTTGCTCATCGACTGTTGAAAGGATTTCGGCGATTTTTTGTTGTTCAAGAAGTGTAGGATATATCACGTTAAGTTTAGCAAGAGTTGTCAAACCTATACGTAATCTAGTCGTACCAGTACTGTTTAATTCGGCCATTTTTCTAAAATAATTTGAGTTAATAGCATACATTAAAAATACAGTATTTACTTTCTCTATGTCAGGTGACAGCCTTATTGCATCCGAAGCCATCAAAAATCTAGGGCTATAATCTGGAATTATACATGCTCTTGCAACAGGCTCTGCCATTTTCGCAATAACTATTTCTCCAGGGAATATATTACATTTTTTTAAGCTATCTGCCTTTTCTTCACTTGTGTATATCTTATAATTGCTATTAAAGCTACCATCACCAATATTCTGCAATTGAATAATTTGCACTCCACTATCCGTATACTCGGTACTTGTTAAATCCGATCCAAATGGCCCACCACAGAATGAGTACCTATCTTCCTCCTTAGCTAGCTTAGCTAATTCTACCAATTCCCACTCAACCGGTATCTCCCCAAGCTCCGTCATCTTATATCCATCACGTACAACTTGATTACTCTCTACCATCACATCTCACCTAACCCTAATTCACGCAGGTATCCGTTCAACTTCTCTTTAATCTCAGAACGGCTACTTTCTAAATCCGTAATCTCTTTAATTACCGATTCTAAATCCACTTGCTCTTCTTCTTCTGATTTATCAATATAACGTGTAATGTTCAAGTTATAGTCATTGTTTTTAATTTCTTCTAATGTAACGACACGAGCATATTTATCTACATCTTCATATGCATCAAATGTAGCGACAATCTTTGCAAGGTCTTCATCACGAAGTGTGTTTTGGTTCTTGCCTTCTTGATATTCATCTTCTGCCGCAATGAAGAATACTTTTCCTTTTCTCTGTTCCGCTTTATTTCGATTGAAAATCAACACGCAAGCAGGAATACCCGTACCGTAGAAAAGGTTAGAAGGTAAGCCAACAACAGCTTCTAATAGATCCGATTCCAACAAGCCCTTTCGAATTTTCCCTTCAGCGCCACCACGGAACAGGACACCATGCGGCATAACCACGCCAGCCATTCCATCCGCTTTTAACGATGCAATCATATGTTGAATAAACGCATAGTCTCCAGCATTTTTCGGTGGAATGCCATATTGGAAACGCCCATATGAATCATGCTCTGCTTCTTCACGTCCCCATTCTTTCAATGAAAACGGAGGATTGGCAATCACTCGGTCAAACAGCATGATTTCCCCATCTTCAACTAACTTTGGTTCACGAATCGTGTCGCCTTTTTCAATACGGTGATCGGGTAGATTGTGTAATAGTAGGTTCATTTTTGCAATTGCCCATGTACCCAAGTTCTTCTCCTGACCGAATAATGATAGCGATTGTGGATTGCCATTATGTTCTTTCACATAGTCCACCGATTGAATTAACATACCGCCTGATCCACACGTAGGGTCGTATACACGCATACCTTCTTGTGGCTTAATCAGTTTGACAATCAATTCAACCACTTTCGATGGCGTATAGAATTCTCCACCTTTTTTCCCAGCATCATCGGCAAACATTTTGATCAGATACTCATACGCACGTCCCAACATATCAGGCTCTGAAAGGTTAACATTACGTAAATCCAATAATGAGAAATGTTGCAACAGACGTTGTAAGACACTATCCGTCAATACTTCTTTACGATTAAAGTCAATCGGTGTCAACACACCTTCAAGTGTGACATTTTCATTTTCTAATGCTTCAAACGCTACATTAATTGCTGAGCCGATGTCAGACGCATGCTTACGAATTTCCTCCCAACGAGCCGCTTCCGGTACATAGAACTGGTATTGATCTGGATCATCCGCTAGTAGTTGTCCAATCTCTTCGCCATGCTCTTGTAAAAGCTCTAATTTGTGTTCTTCAAATACGTCACTCAGACGCTTTAAAAATAACAATCCAAATATATAGTTCTTATAATCGCTTGAATCGACAGAGCCTCGCAGGATGTCAGCTGACTTCCATAAATGCGATTCTAATTCTTGTAATGTTAATTGACTCATCATTATACCCGCCTTCATATTTCCTTATTTTTATGTAATAAGACCTAATACCATCTTTTCTCATTCTACCATAATCCAAATGATGTTATCTCATACAATTATCCGTCAATCTGCCCCTACTATCACACATAAATGCGTACAAAAAATTATTCAAGTTAAAGCTTGTCATTCCACGATCAAATGGTTTTATTACAAATACAAACTAGAAATCCTCAAAGGTCAGAGCCGCTACCTCTGTCAAAACGCTGTCATTGCTAGTACCGACATTAACCGCAACTAGAAACAATATAACCGTGGGAATGCCCTTAAGTCACGCTAAAGAAGAGGTCAGGTGAGTTGAGCCGATGCATATAAAATCAACGTACCATACATCAGCCAAGGATGTTGCCACTGCTTATGTCCGGTATGGGAGTCTTAGAGAAGTGACGACAACTTCTTGCAGGAATTGGTCGGGTTGGGATTCTAGAGGTTACGGCCTCGTAGATTGTTAGCGATACTTTGTTGGGTAGAATGGCAAAGTGCTAACTTTGATAGAAATATCGTGTTAAGCAGTGGATGACTCATTTATGCACTCAGCACATGGACGGAGTAATCTAATACCTATCCTCTAGCTACTGAAAATTTTTTGTTTTTGGGGCTAGGGTAGGTGTTCTATAATCTATAGCCTACAACTCGCAGCATACCGGAGTCATAAAATGTAGAAGTTTAGTTAAAGTATCCATATTTGGTAGAGAAATGTAAACAGTTCGTTCGCCCATAATATTCTTTAGTTAGTGATGTTGCATGTTCTGATACGTTTTAATCCGTAAGCAGATTTCTTAAACACGAAACCTTCGACAAACAGTTTGTCTATCGTAAATAATTATCTAATGTGTATATTAAGAAACTATCCCTTCAAGGAGTTAGTCTCTAAATCAGATAACCTCCTACCTCTTACAACTGTGACTCCTCTAGAAATCCATCCATCACTTACTTACAAATAGACTAGATGTGGCCTCAAATAGATAATATGAAAGTTTTTCCTCACCTACCATTAACAATACATTGAAAATTATCTCCAAATGGTTATGTTACCCTCTGTCATCGAGATAGTAGATGATGAGAATCATAATGAAAGGAAGTGTAACTGTGAAAGTTGTTATCAAGAAACCTAACTATCCTATTCACAATGGTATGGAAAATACTATCAAGCACTTAAAAGATAGAGGTTTACTCACATGAACACACCGCAGTCAAATTTCAAAGAAAAGTTCAAGAATTCCATTGAGCATGAATTAGTTTCAGCTCAAATGGTTGCTCGATTTGAAGCATATTATTCTCTTTGGAAAGGTCAAAATCATGAAGAAAATACTAGATAAATATAAAATTGCTGGCCATAAACGCCATAGTCTCTTTTATATTGTTCAGCGAGACAATTCTAGTGAGCAAAATTGCCAACTAAGAATAGAGCTAGATTGTTCATTAACACATACTGCTTTGCTTCCAAATGTACAACGAAATGGATCAGCTAAAACGCAACATTCAGTAGAACCACATGAACAGCTTACCTTAATTATTAACGGGGATTGTTTCACACAACATTCTTATGATGAACAAAACGTATTAAATAAGCACCTCCCGTCAATGCTGATTAGCAAATAGGAGGTGCTTCTAATGAAACGTATTAAAGTTCAAATGAAACAAAGTGAAAAAAGCGATTCACTTAAAGTTTGGCTAGACTATTTTATTTTAGCTCAACTTATTAAGCAACTAGATATCTCAAGTAATACGAAGAAACTCGTATTATATAAATCATTACAAATGAAGAAGGGATTAAACACGTATGATTCACAATCAAAATAGAGTTTTTAAAAAAGCGTGTTTTTACCAACGTGTAAGTACTAAATCACAAGATGTTGAAATGCAAGTTCAAGCAGCCGCTCGATTTCGTGGACAATATGCAGAAGATGAAATCATTACTATCAATGAACACGGCGTTTCTTCTAACAAACTAAGTATGAAAGAGCGTAAGCATTTGCTGGAGTTTATTGAACGCGTTAAACGAGATGAAATTCATACCCTTTATGTTTATGATCGTTCACGACTCACAAGACGATTTTATGAATATTTCTGTCTGTATAGCTTACTTTGGGAACATAATGTCGAAGTTATATTTACTACAACGGATCCTTCTTATCCTCCCTTCTCACGCAATACCGTTACAGAAGCAATTAATGCTCTGCTTACAGAGGAGGAAGGAAAACATATAAGTAGACGTTTACATGATTTGTATAGAAAAACGCCGGTTACTAAGTTTGGCTATCAATCAAAACTTAGTAACGAAACGAAACAGTATATAAAACATCCAGATGTTGAAGATGAAATAACTATATTTCTAAACGCTTTAACGTACATTGATTGTTTAGAAGACTTATTAGTAGCCGCAACTAAGTTAAAAAAGACTTCGAAGCGCACATTAAAAATGATTCTCTCAATGTGTATCGATCCCTTTTATTGTGGTTGCGAGAAGACAAATGATAAGTTATTTCCACTTACACATGTTGAGCCATATATAACGGTTGAACAATTTCGTCAAAACGAAGCGAAATTCGAGCCTTTACTTCGTGACCTTGCACTACAGCAAACTGAACTCGAATTACAAGACCTCTTTTCAGTGATATGTGGGCACTGTGGAAAAAGGCTTAAATATGAAATTACAGCTACTGCTAGCGAAGCCTATTACTATTGCAACTGCGCCAAAAATAAAAAGGAACGCATTCGATATCGAGTTGAAGAAATAAAAACGGTAGCTATTACCGCTGTAAAAAATAGCTTACAGAATCTTAACACTGACTATATTCAATCTGTAACCATTCAACAATTACAAAAGGTCATTACTCAATTGTCTACTGAGAAGATGGAACGAATTCGAGAACTCCAACAAGAAGAACATCGATTTTCATTACAGAATTTGAGAGCAGAAAATATAGAAGTTCTTCAAAGAGGCATTCAACGAATCCAAGACATAAAGTCAGCATGCCTCGAAATTGAATCGGATATTAATGTTTGTCAACTAACACTTCAATGCTTAAAAGAAAATGTAAGTATCGTTCAAAATCAACTAGTGGAACAACAATCTGAAGTGGAATTAATACGACTTATTCCTACCATTATCGCTGATATCATTGCTTATCACGACAAAATTGAAGTTGTTCAATTTTTCTATGATAAAAACCAATCACAAGAAACATATCAAGTAATTGAGGTGAATGAGTAATGACACTAGCAGCAGGATATATTCGGTACTCTTCTTCCAAGCAAGAAGGAAATAATTCAGTAGAAATACAACGTAGAGAAATGCTGAATGCGGCCAATCGAAATGAACACCAATTGCCTAACCAATTCATTTTTATCGATAGAAAGGTAAGTGCTTATCGTACGAAAGCTGAAAATCGCTCCGCACTAAACGATCTAAAAGAAACCGTCAAGAACAATAAAGACATCATGTTTATCTATTTCTATGATTATTCGCGTTTAGATCGTACTATCTTTTCTTTTGTAGAAGACTTTTATTTCGATTTAAAGCAATATCGACCTGATGTCAAAATTCTTTTATGTACGACTGGCACCGTTTTTGACCCGGAAGATCCACGTACAAAATTAGAGTTCATTATCGCAAACTTTGAATCAGATAAAAAAGCGAGATTAATTTCGGAATCACAAAAAAACGCTTTAGAAAAACAGCTGCGCCCCGCAGCGAGCACACCATATGGTTACACAATGATTGAAAAAACGCTTTATCCGAATAACAATGCACCTATTGTGGCCTGGATTTTCTTTCTTTATTCATGGGGTTTCTCTATGAATAAAATTGCTCAAATATTAAATACGGATAAAGTTCCACCGCCAAGAGGAACACAATGGCGTACTAATACGATTGAACAAATATTATTCAATACGATTTATCAAGGAAAACTAACATGGAATTTTACTAGTCGATTTAATCTGCAGTTTGAATGGGAAGACGTACATGACCCCATCATTCCAGATTTCCTTTATAAAATGACGGAACTAAATAAGGCATTAAAAATAAAACTTGAACGGTTTGATACCCCGTTTCTCTTATTAAACATTGCCTATTGCTTTCATTGCGGACAACCTTTATCAAGTCGTAATAGCTCGACGAAACGAAATGGAAAAACATATGGCTATCGTTACTATCAATGCATGAATTGTGATTACTCAATAGATATTACGAATCTTCACGAATACATTCTTATTGAGTTAGCAACACATTTAACAAATGATTTAGAACAAATAAAATCGGCTGTTTTAATGTATATTGCTAATTTTACTCAGTCGATTCAAGAAGCTATACGCATCAAACAAGATGATAAAAAACGAATGCAAATAAATATGGATTTCATAGAGGAAAAACCTGAAGGTCTTCCAATCGAAGTCAAAAAAATTGTCCAACAAGCTCTTGATTGCATTACATATGAAATTTCCGAACTCGAAAAAGATTTAAAGCGAATTAAATCCTTTTTCAACGAGGAGCAGCTCGAGCTATTCTTTAACCAGTTTTCAGGGATAGACGTTTCTGCATTACTTCGATCTGAACAACGTTTTATACTCTCACTATTTATTGAATCTATTTCAATTACTAATCAAGGAGAGTATCAACTATTCTTCAAAAAGCATCCTTTTGATTAAAGGAAAGACAGATTATCGAAATCAATTAAATTACTGAAACAGATAATCGAAAAAACAAAGTGTTATTTTAACTTTGATAAAAACACAAGTGGAAAACCTCTCTAATTAAGCGGTTTTCTACTTTCTTTTCATAAGAATCTATACAGAAAAGGATACTTTACTGGATAGATTTTCGAAACATATATTCCAAGTATAGACACATTATCGAAATATATACATAAATACAATTTGGAGGGGTTTAATTATGAATCAAACAAAGCAATACACAACTTGGGAGTCTCTACCCGATACATTAACAGCATCGCACATCGCACAATTTCTTGGAATCTCAAGAAAAACAGTCTATGAATTATTCAAGCTACATGTAGAACACGGAGGCATCCCAAACTTTGATATTGGCGCTTCTAAGCGAGTAGAAAAATCCGATTTAGCCATGTGGATCGCCAATCAAAAACAGAAAAAAGCTGAAGCAATGTAGGTTAGGAGTTGAAGAGGAAAAAGAATTTCTTCTCCTCCTCTCATAACAAATAAACAAAACGTATCTGCTACATACGCAGTGGAAATAATAAATAATCGCAATAACATTTCATTAAAGAAAAGAGGTTTACGAATTTGAAAGGACATTTTCATCGCAGAGGCTGTACATGTAAAAAGAAACGATGCACATGCGGATCTACTTGGAGCTTCGTTATAGATATCGGTAGAGATCCTGCAACAGGAAAGAGAAAGCAAAAGACAAAAGGAGGATTTCGAACAAAGCAGGAAGCTGAATCAGCTGCTACAGAGCTTATTTATGAAATCAATCAAGGCATGTATGTACAGGAACAGAACGTCGTCTTCAAAGATTTTGCAAACGAATGGCTTCTTATATATAGTGAGAAGAATAATGTAAAACCTGGCACTATTCGTATTCGACAGCACGAAATCAATAAATTATTGCCTTACTTCTCTCTTTTAAAGCTAAAAGACATCACAGCCAAACGATACCAGGATGCTTTAAATGATTTAAAAGAAAAAGGTTACGCTGACAATACATTGGATGGTGTACATCGTACCGGAAGAATGATTTTCAAGAAGGCAATTGAAATGAGAATCATTAAAAATGATCCAACAGAGTTCGCCTATTTGAAGAAAGATAGAAAAACCATTGAGGAATTAGAAGAACAAGAGATCCCTAAATATATGGAAAAGGAAGAGCTAGCGTTACTACTGCAAACATCCTCTCAAAAAGGATTGGATTTGGATTACTTAATCTTCCTTACTCTTTCCTACACAGGAATGCGTGTTGGTGAATTAGTAGCACTTAAGTGGAAAGACATTGACTTCGAAGAACATACAATCAGCATTACGAAAACATACTATAATCCGACTAATAACACGCTGAAATATCAACTAGTACCACCTAAGACTAGAAGATCTAAGCGAACCATAGTCGTTGCTGAAGATGTTATTGCAGCTCTTAAAGAGCATATGGAATTACAAAGGAAGGTTAAGGAACGATTAGGTGCTACCTATCTAGATGAAGAATTCATTTTTGCTAAGCATGACAGACATCCTGGCTACCCTATTTTCATTAAGACCGTCGAAAACCGAATGGCTCGATTACTGAAATTAGCTGGACTAAACACAGAGCTTACTCCCCACTCTTTACGCCATACGCATACATCTTTACTTGCAGAAGCAAGAGTAGGCCTAGAAGAGATTATGGATCGATTAGGACATTGTGATGATGAAACAACGAAGAACGTTTATCTTCATGTAACGAAAGAAATGAAAAAAGAGGCTTCTCATAAATTTGCTCAATTAATGAGTAGCCTCTAATCGGGCAAGAAATGTTAGCAAAATGTTAGCATTGCTCTTATCCCTTATTTAAAAACCTTGTATATCAAGGGTTTTGGGGGCAGATTACATCATGCCGCCCATTCCACCCATGCCGCCCATGTCAGGCATCATTGGTGCACCAGCGTTTTCTTGTGGCTTGTCAGCAACTACTGCTTCAGTAGTTAAGAACATAGCTGCAACTGATGCTGCATTTTGAAGTGCAGAACGAGTTACTTTGGTTGGGTCAACGATACCAGCATTGATCATGTTTACCCACTCGCCAGTAGCTGCATTGAATCCAGTTCCCACTTCTTCGCCTTTTAGACGTTCTACGATTACAGAACCTTCTAAACCAGCGTTGTGAGCGATTTGACGTACAGGCTCTTCCATTGCACGAAGTACAATGTTTACACCAGTAGCTTCGTCACCTTCAGCAACGATTTCAGCCACTTTGTTATATACGTTAAGAAGTGCAGTACCACCACCAGCAACGATACCTTCTTCAACTGCTGCACGAGTTGAGTTTAATGCGTCTTCAATGCGTAGTTTGCGTTCTTTAAGCTCAGTTTCAGTAGCAGCACCAACTTTGATTACAGCAACGCCACCAGCTAATTTAGCAAGACGCTCTTGAAGTTTTTCACGATCGAATTCAGAAGTAGTTTCTTCTAATTGAACGCGAATTTGGTTAATACGAGCATCGATATTGTTTTTATCTCCAGAACCTTCAACAATTGTTGTGTTTTCTTTTGTAACAACAACTTTTGCTGCACGTCCTAGTGACTCGATACCAGCAGATTTAAGGTCACGACCAAGTTCTTCAGTGATTACTTCTCCGCCAGTTAGTGCAGCGATATCTTCAAGCATCGCTTTACGACGGTCACCGAATCCAGGAGCTTTAACAGCCACTGCATTGAATGTTCCACGAAGTTTGTTCACTACAAGCGTTGCAAGAGCTTCCCCTTCAACATCTTCAGCAATGATTAATAAAGGTTTACCTTGTTGAACCACTTGCTCAAGAACTGGTAGGATTTCTTGAATGCTTCCCACTTTTTTGTCAGTGATTAAAATATATGGATTTTCTAAAACAGCTTCCATTTTATCAGAATCTGTTACCATGTATGGAGATGCATACCCACGATCGAATTGCATACCTTCTACAACATCTAACTCAGTTGTGAAACCTTTAGATTCTTCAATTGTAATAACTCCGTCGTTTCCAACGCGCTCCATCGCTTCAGCAATTAATTGACCTACTTCTTCATCAGCTGCAGAAATAGCCGCTACTTGTGCGATAGATTCTTTGTTTTCGATTGGCTTAGAAATAGCTTGTAATTCAGAAACAGCTTCTTTAACCGCTTTTTCAATACCTTTACGGATACCCATTGGGTTAGCGCCAGCTGTAACGTTCTTTAAGCCTTCACGAATCATCGCTTGAGCAAGAACTGTTGCAGTAGTTGTACCGTCACCAGCAATATCATTTGTTTTGCTTGCTACTTCAGCAACTAGTTTAGCTCCCATGTTTTCAAAAGCATCTTCTAATTCGATTTCTTTTGCAATTGTTACACCATCATTTGTAATAAGTGGTGAACCGAATTTTTTCTCAAGAACCACGTTACGTCCTTTAGGTCCAAGAGTAACTTTTACTGCATTTGCAAGAGCATCTACACCACGAAGCATCGAACGGCGAGCTTCTTCACTAAATTTAATATCTTTAGCCATGTTTCATTACCTCCCTAGAATATTCACGTTTATTAATAAATAAGTATAGTATTAGCCAATTACTGCTAAGATGTCTGATTCACGTAAGATTAAGTATTCAGTACCTTCATATTTCACTTCAGTACCAGCATATTTTGAGAAGATGATACGATCGCCAACAGCAACCTCTAAGGCTACTCGCTCACCGTTATCAAGTACATTTCCAGCACCTACTGCTACAATTTTACCTTCTTGAGGTTTTTCCTTTGCAGTATCTGGTAATACGATACCACTTGCAGTTTTTTCTTCTGATTGAACTAGTTCAATAATAACGCGATCACCTAATGGTTTTAACAAGAAAAACACCCTCCTCAATAACAATTCATAAAATTTTTCTATTATTAGCACTCAACTATATTGAGTGCTAACACAATTAATATAATAAATAAATTCGCACTATTTTTCAAGTATTTGTCTTTAAAAAAAATCCCTTCCCTTCAACAGATTCCAACAATATTCTTCCTAAGTGATCTAAACCTTCTACAGTATGCTACAAATTACTCTCTTTTATAATAAAATTTTGCAAAAAGAAAATTTTATAGAATTTGAAAAAAGGAATGGTTTGTAACCTTTCATCAAAAAGAAGTACAATAATAGATATGTAACTTCAAAAGGAGATAATAGTGTGAAAAAAGAATATTGGTATGTCATCATGGTGTATATTGCCATGCAATTATCCGGTATTATTGGTGCTCCTCTCTTTAAATATATTGGTCTTGCAATGGGAGCTTCTGAAAATACGATAAATATCTATGCTACTGCCTATTGGTCTATATTTAGCTTTATCGTAGCTTTAATTATTACACTGATTTTAATGAGAAAGGATTTTGGTTCAGCTAGTTGGATAAGAAATGAACCTCCTGCACCAGTGGGTATGTCCATTCTTTGGGCTATAGCGGGAATTTTTCTAGCTTTCTTCGCTCAAACTATTGCAGCAAATATAGAAAGATTAATTGGAATCGAAGTAGGCTCCGAAAATACTCAAACCCTTGTAAATGTGATTTCTTCTGTTCCATCATTTGCTATAATAACTTCTATAGTTGGACCAATACTAGAAGAATTGATATTTAGAAAAATTATTTTTGGTTCTCTTTATAAAAAAATGAATTTTATATTAGCCGCATTAATTAGTTCGATCATATTTGGTTTAGCACATCTAGAATTTGAGCATATCATTCTATACACCGCTATGGGATTCACCTTTGCATTCCTATACGTTAAAACAAAACGAATTATAGTACCGATTTTTGCTCATGTCATGATGAACACTACAGTTGTTATTGTGCAGCTAATGTTCCAAGATCAAATAGAAGATATGATGAAACAAGTCGAACAAGTGCAAAGCTTTATTGGAGGATTACTATGAGACGTCAGTCACCCTTAACTTCAGGTATCATTTACATCATACTTGGAATCATTTTTACTGCTCTGGCTATTAATTATGTATCAGCCGATGGATGGAATGTATTATCATTCCTAATAGTATTTTTAGCAACCATTGATTTCGGATCTGGAATCCGTTTAGTAATGCTACATTTCCGGTTAAAGAGAATGCAAAAAAAGAAACCTTAAATAATGGCATCTATACTCTGATTACTCATTATAAGCTTATATGATTTTATAAAACATCATATAAGCTTGAAATGAAGAAGAGGTTATCTAAAGATAAATGATATATTACCTTCAGATAACCTCTTTTCTATTCCTGTTCTTGATGCTCTAATTCGATGTCATGTATATCTTCTATTGGGTAGTGCTTTAAGAAATATACAAGCGATTGTAATTCTACCGCTAAATCAATATGATGGACACGAATAGAAAGTGGAACATTTAATCTTGCTGGTGTAAAGTTTAAGATTCCTTTTACATTAGCACCAACTAAACGATCCGTGATAGGTTGTGCTACAGGAGCTGGGACGGTTAGGATTGCAACCGTTACTCCTTCTTTTTGTAGAATCTCTTCCATTTCATCCATGTCAAAAATGGTAACGTCACCTATTTTTGTACCGATTTTTTCCTTATCAACATCAAAAGCCATTTCAATCTTCGTATTATTGTTTTTCAAAAAATTATAATGCAAAAAAGCAGTCCCTAAATTTCCTACCCCAATTAATGCGACTTTCGTTAATTCATCTTGATCAAGTGTCTTTCTAAAAAAAGATAATAAATAATTTACGTTATAACCGTAACCTTTTTTACCTAACGCTCCAAAATAAGAAAAATCTCTACGAATTGTAGCGGAATCTACTTTTACAGCTTCACTTAGTTCAGCTGATGAAACACGTTGCTTTCCTGACGAATGTAAATTTTTCAAAAAACGATAATACAAAGGTAATCTCTTTGCTGTTGCTTGAGGAATTTTTATGTTTTCCTGTGGCATAATCTGCTCCCCCCATTATAATTGCTCTTAAAGTTCAATAAATTATCTATAATAATCAGGGCTTGAATTTCTTACTATTCCTACTCGAAAATATTTAATTCAATAATTATACCTTTATCTTGTCATATGCACATAATGTAATTATTGCAAAAACAGTTGTAAACGCTTCCACAGTAATAATGTTCGAAACATTTAAAATTAATAATTGCGCAAAATATAATATAATTATGAACTTTCTATGCCTTTTTGATTTCATTAAGTATAACAGAATGGATGAATAAGTATGGATTAAGCAATCCTCTTATTAACATTCCATTTCATAGAAAGAACATCCCCTTTTTCAGGTGTAACAAAGCTTTTGTCTACCAATGGCTTTGTTACCCGTTTAACTGGTCTCTTTTATCCCAATCTTAACTTTACCAATCCAACTGATTAAGTTACTTCTCCCATCTATTACCCCCTTTACATTGATGATACACTATTTTCACAATTTTGTGCCACAGTTTGTACTGTTTTTCACAATTTATATTCCTTTAATTGCTCCAATAGTGTGTTTCGTATACACTATCAGTAAGACAACTGAGGTGAATAATATGATTGTGTTACAAGTAAATAAATTATCGAAATATTATGGAGCTGAGCAAATCCTTTCTGATATAAAGCTAGAAGTACAAAAAAGGGATCGTATAGGTCTAGTAGGAAGAAATGGTGCCGGAAAATCAACCTTGTTAAAAATCATTGCTGATCAAATGTCCTATGATGATGGAGAAATAATAAAGCCAAAGGATTTATCTTTAGGTTATCTAGCACAGAATACGGGTTTACATTCTGAGCGCTCCATTTGGGATGAAATGTTAACCGTATATACACCATTAATTCAACTTGAACAGCAATTACGATCACTAGAACATCAAATGACATTACCAGAGACGTATAACAACGATGAAAAATATCAAAAAGTTTTAAAAGACTATGATGAGCTGCAAATTTCTTTTAAAGAAAAAGGAGGATATCAATACGAAGCAGATATCCGATCTGTTTTACATGGTCTTCAATTTCAGCAGTTCGATTATGCAACCCCCATTTCTTCGTTAAGTGGCGGACAACGAACAAGATTAGCTTTAGGGAAACTATTGCTCTCACAACCAGACCTTCTCATCCTTGATGAACCTACCAATCATTTAGATATTGAAACATTAACTTGGCTAGAACAATACTTACAAAATTACAAGGGTGCAGTACTAATCGTATCCCATGACCGTTATTTTATGGATAAGGTCGTTTCTGTCATTTATGAATTATCTAGACATACGATTAAAAAGTATCATGGAAATTATAGCTATTATCTTGAACGCAAGGCAGAAGACTACCAACGAGAAATGAAGCAGTTTGAAAAACAGCAAGAGGAAATTGCTAAATTAAATGATTTTATCCAAAAAAATATCGCTAGAGCAACTACTACTAAAAGAGCTCAAAGCAGGCGCAAGCAATTAGACAGGATGGAAATAATGGACCGTCCTCAAGGTGATGAAAAATCCGCCTCTTTCTCATTTAAAGTCAATAAACCTACAGGACATATCGTCTCAACTATCTCTGATGTAAGTATCGGCTTTAATGATCAGGCCATTTCTAAACACATTAATATAGCCATAACAAAAGGCGATAGTATTGCATTAGTAGGACCAAATGGTGTTGGAAAAACAACGTTATTAAAAACTATTATTGGTCGACTTCAAGCTATTAATGGACAAATTTCCTTTGGCTCAAATATTGAAATTGGCTATTATGATCAAGAGCAAGCCAATTTATCTTCTAATAAAAAAGTATTAAATGAACTTTGGGATGAATACCCATTAACAAATGAAAAAGATATTAGAACTGTCCTTGGAAACTTCTTATTCTCTGGAGACGACGTATTAAAGCCTGTTTCTGCACTAAGTGGTGGAGAAAAAGCACGTCTTGCACTAGCTAAGCTAATGATGCAGGGAGCTAATTTCTTAATACTGGACGAGCCTACTAACCATCTAGATTTAGATAGTAAAATTATCTTAGAAAATGCATTAGTGGATTTTCCAGGAACTATTCTTTTTGTTTCACATGATCGATATTTCATTAATCGCATAGCTTCAAAAGTCATTGAATTATCCACAAATGGAAGTGAAGAATTCCTAGGAGACTACAATTACTATCTTCAAAAGAAGGAAGAACAAGCTGAGCTTGAGTTACTAGAACAAAGTACATCAGCTACTCCTACAAAGGCTAACGATGAAAAAGCAAGCTATCAGATGGATAAGGAAACAAAAAAACGTCAGCGTCAAATAAAAAGAAGAATTGAAGAAATTGAAAGTCAGATAGAGAAGCTAGAGGTAATCATTTCTCAGCAACATGAACTTCTTTGTGATCCTGATATATATCAAGATCATGAAAAAGTAGTTCAAATTAATGATGTTATTCATGAATCAAATACCGAATTAGAAAAATTAATGGAAGAATGGTCTGATTTAGAAGCTGAACAAATCTAAGATTCTCTGTTCCATCCACATATCCAGAGGTAATACTCTGGATTTTTCTTTTGTTTTCAGAATTCTGTGGATAAATAAAAATTCACAACCTCTTTTTGTGAATAAACTGAATTTTTTGTTGATAACTAATGCATTTTTTGTGGATTATGTGGAAAACTTATGAACATCCCACTATTATCGGCTTTATATTGTGGATAAAAAAGTGTATAAGTTATTAAGTCTGTGGATTTCTGATAAACTAAAAAAATGAGCTTACTGTTATCTTTGTGAAAATCCCTCAATCTATCTTTCACTTTACTTATTTTCCTATTTTTCTTGTGAACAAATAAATGAAGGAAGGTGTGCCAAACATAAAATTTTGGCACACCTTCCTCTTCTGTTATCTTTCAAGATCAAGTCCTGGATTTGCATTTAGGTCATATCCAGATCTATGTCCTTTTTCAAACATGACACTTCCAATAGCAGCAATCATTGCTGCATTATCCGTACATAAAGATAATGGTGGTATCACTAATTCAACTGAAGGAATGTTATCAAAAGTTTTTTGTAACTCTGAACGAAGCCCTTTATTGGCTGCTACACCACCAGCTAATAATACTTGTTTAACATGATATTCTTCCGCAGCCTTACGTGTTTTTTCGACTAGTACCTCAATAACACTATTTTGAAAACTGGCTGCTAAATCTGCTGGTTCAATATGCTCTCCTCGTTGCTCTGCATTATGAAGCGTATTAATTACAGCAGATTTTAAACCACTAAAGCTAAAATCATACGAACCTTCTTCTAACCAGGCTCTTGGTAATTTAACAGTTGGTTGTCCCTCATGGGCAAGACGGTCAATATGTGGCCCACCTGGATATGGTAAATGTAATGTTCTTGCTACTTTATCATAAGCTTCACCAGCTGCATCATCTCTTGTTTCACCTAATACTTTAAACTCACCATGCTCTTCCATATATACAAGTTCAGTATGACCACCTGAAACGACTAATGATAAAAGCGGAAATTTCATTTCTGTCACCAATCGGTTGGCATAAATATGACCAGCAATATGGTGTACACCTACTAAAGGAATATTATGTGCAAACGCAACTGCCTTAGCAGCGTTTACTCCAATTAGTAGGGCACCCACAAGTCCTGGACCTTCTGTCACTGCAATTGCATCAATATCCTCATAATTTAAGTTTGCTTTTTCCAAAGCTTCTTCCAACACCAAAGTCATAGACTCTACATGATGACGTGATGCTATTTCAGGTACTACGCCACCAAATCGCTTATGGCTCTCGATTTGAGAAGCGACTATATTTGCAACAATCTCATGTCCGTTTTTTACTATGGCTACAGCGGTTTCATCACAACTTGTTTCAATTCCTAATATATATTGATCCTTCACTCTATGTTCACCCACATTACAATCGCATCCTCTTGGTTATCACTATAATAATTTCTTCGAATAGCTCCTTTTTGGAAACCTAATTTGGTATAAAGAGATTGAGCTACTGTATTAGTCTCTCTTACTTCTAATGTCATTCTCTCAATATTCTGCTCTTTACACTGTTCAATCATTTTACTTAGCAATGCTTCCCCCAAACCTCTTCCACGAAATTCAGGCAAAATGGCTATATTGGTAATATGAGCTTCATCTACAACTAACCATGCTCCACAATATCCAATAATTTGTCCTTCTTCTTCTAGTACAAGATAAGTAGCAAATCGATTTTGGTTCAATTCATTATAAAAAGCTTCCCTACTCCAAGGTAAGGTAAAGCATCTCTCTTCTAATACCATAATGGCATCTAAATCTCGTTCTTCCATGAAACGAAAAGAAAGGGTTTGGCTCATATCATTCTCTCCTTTATCCCGTTTTAACTAGCGCTATGTTCATAACTTCAACATATAAAGATTAAGCGTTAGTAAAACTTGAATGACACAACTACTATCTATACAAAATACATCCAACAAACAAAGCTTCACTTTATTTGACAGAGTTATTCTTTTGTTGTTCAATCCAATTCGCTTCAGCCTCAGCAAGCCTTATATAATTAGGTACAAATTCATGGACATCTTCCGGTTCTAAACCCTTCCCAAGGAGCGCCAATACACTTGGTCTAGGAACTAACTGAGCTTCATCAGCAAAGACAGCTTGCTCACCCAGATAAGTTAATAGCGTTTCTTGATGAATGAAATAGTCTGAGCCAATGAATAGTATATCTTTATCTAATGTCCGTAATTGCTGTGCCCATTCACTACTTTGGATAATCGTATCCTCTTTAACAGCTACTAACTCTCCTTGCTTATACTCATATAAGCCTGTATAAATTTGACCTCTTCTTGCATCAAATAATGGAGAAATGTAACCATCAAAGTATTTTCCATTAGCTGCAAGAACTTTTAAACTTGATACACCTGAAATTGGGATCTTTAGTGTCCATGCTAGAGTTTTAGCTATTGTTACGCCTATACGTACTCCAGTGTAAGATCCAGGACCTTTAGCTACAACAATTTTGTCTAAATCACTAGGCTTAACATTACAATCATGCATCAACGTCTCAATAGCAGGCATAGCACGCACTGAATGATTTTTTTTAATATTTGTTATGTACTCACCAATAATCTGGTTGTCCTCTATTAAGGCTACACCTAAAGCATAATTGGATGTATCTATGGCCAGTATTTTCATGATAAAATCTCCTTACAAAATTCAACGTACTTTTCGCCTTTTGGTTCAAAAATCAGTTTTCTTTCATTATCATTTTGATAAAGAATTCGGATCGCTAACAGCTCATCTGGTAATTGTTCTTGAATTAAATGAGCCCATTCAACAATTGTTA
This sequence comes from Bacillus sp. AP8, assembly GCF_000321185.1. NCBI lineage: Bacteria > Bacillati > Bacillota > Bacilli > Caryophanales > Bacillaceae > Bacillus > Bacillus sp. AP8. The sequence continues at coordinate 1,065 of NZ_CAPG01000092.1, read as the reverse complement.
CTCCGTTCCCTTCAAAATATTCATGAAAACCTAAATCTTCAAATTCATCTTCAATTCGATAGACATCCATATGATATAAAGGCAATCGTCCTTTATATTCTTTTATAATAGTAAAGGTAGGGCTATTTACATTCTTTGTAACACCTAATCCTTTTGCCAACCCTTTTGAAAAAGTGGTCTTACCCGCCCCAAGATCACCTTCTAATGTAATCACCATATTTTCAAATGCTAAGCTACCAATTCTATTAGCAAGGGAATGTGTTTCCTCTGCTGAATGTGATACTACTTCATACTGTTTCATCTATTTATCACCTGCATAGTCCATTTGATTAACTTATTAAAATATACACTGTTAAGAAGAGCACAAACACACCCATGTATTCTCTTATTTTCTTAGCCTTGATAGCTATTTTATAAAAGAGTTAGGTACTTTGAGCAAAACAGTCATCTAAACGTAAAATATACTCTCTTATCTTTTAAAAAAACCTTAGAAGTACAACTCCTAAGGATTCTCTTACATTGTAGTTTACCTTTTTTTAATATAATAAACAAATTCACAACTTGTATTATCTCATAATACAGATGCTAATTGTACAAAATACCATCATATTTCTCAAACAACAAAAAAAACGAAACAAAGTTTCGTTATCGCTTTATAATATGGCGGTCCCGACGGGAATCGAACCCGCGATCTCCTGCGTGACAGGCAGGCATGTTAACCGCTACACCACGGGACCATTTGGTTGCGGGGACAGGATTTGAACCTGCGACCTTCGGGTTATGAGCCCGACGAGCTACCAGACTGCTCCACCCCGCGACAATATAAATGCCTGGCAACGTCCTACTCTCACAGGGGGAGACCCCCAACTACCATCGGCGCTGAAGAGCTTAACTTCCGTGTTCGGAATGGGAACGGGTGTGACCTCTTCGCCATCATTACCAGACATATTCTAATGAATAATCAACTTCGCTCTTCATCGTCAGCTTTCCTCACTCACATCCTCACTTATCTAAATAAGTTCCGGTGTTCGCTCGGTCACTTCCTTGAATAGCTCGCTGCTAATT